>NZ_JADNKB010000017.1:1028-68622 GCF_015555225.1 Clostridium sp. D46t1_190503_E9 | reverse complement strand
TCAATATCACTCCTTGTTATAATAGCAGGAATACAGCTAGCAGCACAGGGATAATAGAAGTACCGTATTATTCAAAATAATATGCAGTATTTTTAATGCGCAATTCAGAAAAAAGTAATCTAACTACATTAAGGCAGTCTAAATGGTGGGTACTCTTTCAAAACTATTAAATCTAATAATTTTGTTTTTTTGCGGCATTCTTATTATCATAATTAAAAAGTCAAACTATATCAATCATAAACAAATGTAGTTACTTTATTTATATATAAATTAACTCCATTTACTTCAAATAGCTTAATAATTTAAAATGCATAAATAGAATCTATTTTACTACTTATATTGCTACTAATATTATTTATTATAAACATTCTTTATTAGTTACTTTTTCATCTTTTATGTATATAGTCCTATTGCCAAATTGAGCTGATTTTAATGAGTGTATAACTTGTATAATTATCTTATTATTATCCTTATTTATGTTTGTAATAAATCCTTGGATTCTACTTCTAATCCACTTTTAAAATATAAATTATATATTAACTATTATATCTATAAATTTATATATACTGTTTGACTTCAAATTAAAAAATATAATATAATTTCCTTATTATATAGTTTTGTATAGTAAAAGTGAATCAATTAGTATCATTATTCTGTTTATATTTGATTTTAGAACAGTATTATGCATTATAATTACTATATGGTTTTATCTAAAATATTGAAAAGTTTATTTTACTAGGAAACTAAGTGTAATTTACAAATTGGAGGTAAAATTATGAATCAAGGACAAGAAAAATTTTTTGGTTTTATTTTAGAAAGAGTTCAAGAAAATAAAATTGAGGAAGCAAAAGCATTACTTGCTGAAAGCTTTAAGAAACAATCAGAAGGTACTTTTTCACATGAATATATTATGGAATTTATTCCTAAGATGATTGCTTTATTAAAGCCAGAAAAGGTTGAAGAAGTTAAAGCTATTATGCAACAATTTGCTCAAAATCTAAATCGCTAAATAAATCTAGAGCATTATAAATAGGCTATCTCTAAATAGAAATTCAGTTTGTCCTATTTTAAAATAAATCGATCATAGTAGTAAGTTAAAATAACTAAAAAATAGTAGTTTATTTTGTGTAAAGGCAAAATAAACTACTATTTTTTTGTATCAATAAGAAGAAAGAAAAGGACATTTAGGTAAGATAAATATGAAAGAATGGAATATTCATATTTTTCCCAATTCATCTATAAAAGCAGGTCTTTTTATATATAGTTCCTTTAGCTCTTTAATAATTTTATATGTATCATTGTCTCCAAATAAGTTTTTATACCTTTTAATTACTTTACATACCTTTTTATACTGTTTTCTATCACTAGCACTCTCTGATATTTTTCCTATTAGGAATTTATACATATCATTAACATCATCTCTATAATCTTTTATAAGTAACTCATCATATATTTCTATTCTTCTAACATCATCCTTAGCAAACTGTAATAATTCCTCTAAATCATTTTCATTAATTAACATTTCTGGATATATACTAAGACTTACTAATCCCTTATCTTTAAGTTCTTTCTTAAGCCCCAAATAATAATTATTCCATTCATTTATATATAGAGCTTTAAGTTCTTTATAATAATTAATATCTCCACTAATAAATAATTCTTTAGCTAATTCTTTTTGTTTATCAACTATATTAAGATTTTTATAAGCTTCATATCTGTACTGCTTCCACTTATAAACTAACCCCATATAGTCTTTATCATAAATTTCTCCTTCTTCTGCTAACTTTATTACCCTATCATATTCATTATTTTCAATACATTTACTTATAAGTAACTCTCTGAACCCTGAATACTTAATATTGTCTTCAATAAATTTATTTTCCTCTTTTTCTGTGCCATATGTACCTATTATCTGAAGTTTTATTCCTAATAAATTTTCTTTATTGTGATTTCCTATCCAATCATCAGCATAACTTTCTAACTTATTATCTAATTTATTTTCAAATTTAATTCTTAGCTTTTCATCATCACAAAAATAGATACAGTTACTGATTATATCTAATCTCCACTCTTCCCAACCGTCATAAATAGCCTTATCTGCTTCATTTAATAATTTATTAAAAATCTTTGTTTTATCTTTTTTAGAAAATTCTTCAGCATTAATACAGCATTCATCTAATAATAGTATAGCTTCCCTTACGACCTCTCCAATATCTCCATTTGAATCATCCATATACTGAGTAGATGATATCATTTTTACTATAACAGCTATTGACGTTTCTACAGCAACTAATGGCTTACCTGTATCAAAGTAATAGTTTCTCGCATTATTTAGTATTTGAAACACTTCATTTGCATACTTACCACATTCTCTCCAAGAAACAAATCTTCTACCACTACCATACTTTTTAGTGATATCTGATAAATACTTTTTATTTTTCTTTATTTCTTCATCCTCTTCTAATGTTACATATTTAAATAATATTTTTTCTTCTAATCCTTCATATTCATTAACTAAATCTTTAAGAATAGATATTAAATCTTCTTTATTTAAAGAATTTAATAGCTGATCTATTTTATTTATTTTCATTTTTATCTCCTTATATCTATATTACTTCCATTAAATTATATAAACATTGCGCTTCTTAGCATTAAATAGTACTATAAGGCTTATTAATCCATATAATATCACATTTTTTAAAAAATAATGAAAAACTAATAAAAATAAATCGAAATCATCTATTCAAATGGATAAACTAAACCTATTTTATTTCTTACTTCATCCATTACTTTAGCTAGCTCTAATGTAACATTATGAGATGCTATATTGCTTTCTAAAGACTTATTAGTAATACAATTATTTGCTTCTTCAATTTCATATTTATATCCAGCTTCTTCATATTCATCTATATACTTTTCAGAAGCATCTTCATTATATAAATATGCTTCTTTTGACATCCAGAAGCTTGGTATAACTATTTTCCCTTTTTCACCATATATAACTGCTGTATTATCTGTATCAGCTGCTATTGAACATGTTAAAGAAGCCAATGTTCCATCTTCATACTTTAAATTAATAATATCGCTTTCATCTACATTAGTTTTTGTAAATTCAGCACTTGCATTTATTTCTTTTGGAAAAGCATTTGCTATATAATTAGAAAATAAAATTGGATAAATACCAACATCTAATAGAGCTCCTCCAGCTAAATTAGGATTATATAACCTTGAATTTATATTATATTCACTTTTAAATCCAAAGTTTGCTGTAATTAATTTAACTTTTCCTATTTTATCTTCTTTAATCCATGATTTCGCTTTGTTTATTGCTGGTAAAAATAAAGTCCAAAGTGCTTCCATTATAAATACATTATTTTCTTTTGCAAGTTCTAAAACTTCTTGCCCAGTTTTAGAATTATATGAAAATGGCTTTTCACATAATATATGTTTTTTAGCACTAATACATTTCTTAGCATAATCCATATGGTAATTATGAGGTGTTGCTATATAAATCGCGTCTATGTTATCATCACTTAAAAAGTCATCTATATTAGTATAATACTTTTCTATATTATACTTTTTAGCAAATTCTTTTGTTTTATCCTCCTTTCTTCCATAAACAGAAGAAAGAATTCCTTCTTTAGTATTATTAACTTCTTTTGCAAAAGCATTCGCTATTGTGCCTGGTGCTATAATTCCCCATTTTATCATAAATTTATTACTCCTCTCTTTTATTACTATAATTATATAAGACTTCATCTAATAATATCAAATAAAAAATGGATATATAAGTCTATTTATTTAGTCACTTCACTAAATATTACCATGAACTTATATATTCCATCTAAAAATGAAAATTTCTCTTATTTTGTTTGTGCAGGTAATTCATCTATTTTAATTCTAAACAAGCTATAAGGCTTTTCTCTTAAGTCTTTACCATAGTGATAATTAGCTTGTCTATTTAATTGATTTGCAGTGAAATATAAATATTTATCAGGACCTATAGAAAATGTATCTGGCCATAAAATTCTTGGATCATGTGCTATAGTTTTCATTGTACCATCTGGTAAAATACTCCTGATACTATTGTTTTCATAGTCACCTGCATAGACTATTCCTTTTTCATCAGGGATTAATCCATCAGAAGCACCCTTTTCCCCTAGATCTTTAACATAAGATGATACTACTTTATCTGCAATTGCTCTATTTCTTAAAAGTTCTGTTTCAATAGAATATAAATTTCTACTTGATAACGGACAATAATATAGAATTTTTCCATTAGGAGATATAGCTATCCCATCAACTGAAAAATTAATTGGTTCACTTGTACCATCCTCTTTCCTTTTAAGTAATACTTCTCCTTCAACTTTAGGAATAAAATTTAGATCAGGAGATGTTGATTTATCACCATTTAATCGTCTAAATGCTTCACCACTCTTTAAATCAAGCACAATAATTGCTCCTTGTCCATTTGTTGAAGAATCAGTTATATATGCATATCCCTCTTCTCCAACACGATAATCTATACGTACATCATTTAAATATGTTGTTGGTAAGACAACGTCATCAGAATATGTAACCATTATAATATTGTGTGTTTCATCGGTAAATAGGGGATTTAAAGCTATTCGATTAATTCTTGGATTGTATCAATTCTAAGCATTAACCCGAATTTAGATTCATTAAGATTCAGTATAAATAAATAAGGTTGGCAAGTTTTTAAATTTGCATAGTTAATATTTTCAGAGGTCATATTAAAAATATCACCTGTTGATTGCTCTACTGCATTAATCATAATATATTGTTCGTTTGATTTATTTGTTTTAATTTCTTTCTTTAAGATAATCATAGTAATTTTAATTTTCGTGTCATTTCCCCTTTTTGTGTTAAAATTTTAAGTTTAAGTTTTGAATTAATCGACTAAGCTTATCTGAAACTATTTCAAATATGATTCAAAACGTTAAAAATTGGTTTGATAAATTGCGTCAAATATCTTTGATAATCCATATTTGGATTTTCAGAAATTATTGTTTCTATATCCCTTAAAATATGAAAATGTTTCTTTCCAGTTTCTTTTTCTATTTGTCTTGAACTAACAACGGGAATTGTTTTCTATAAACATATTTTCATGAGATTTCCCCCGTTTTAATGAACAAGATTTATTAACATAAAGTCCATCTTCTGTTAAAAAAGTTGCACTCGTATTATTTGTACGAGCGGTAATAGATTCTTCTTTGACTTAATACACAGATTGTGTGTATTCCTCCAAGGTGTAAGCCTTGTTTACTACCTTTATCCACCACTATTATTATTTGTAATAGTCATCTTTTCTTCTTTATCATTGGTTTTCTTGATTTCCTTGTTTATCTATATATTTAGCGATAGAAGAAAATCTCTCACCCCCTAAACCTATTTTAATGTTTCTAAAGTCGGAATTAACGATATTTGAATTTGTAAGTTTGTTTTTTTGGGGTGGCAAGATTATTGACATCTGAATTTGCAAGTTTAATTTTCTAAAGTGACTATCTGTCACATCTGAATTTGTGTATTTAATTATATCTTGGTTGTTCCAAAACTCTAGTAAATCACTATATATATATCTTATTATTATTAATATTATTATTAGTTGTCCCCGGGATACATTCCAGGTTGTCCCTACAGGTCAAACTTAGATTGTCCTTAGAAGACAAACTTACTTTGTTAGGTAGGTCAATATATATATTCTTTATAGTGTTCATATTTTAATTTTTGAACTTCTATAAACTTCTTTTCTTTGGGTTACTAAATTTTTAGTAAGGCATTTATCACTTAACACATAAAATTCACATATATTATACAAATGTTAGTTACTAAAGTACCGTTTTAGTAGTTTTGCCTAAAGGGAGGTCATATTATGAAGGGTGAATTATTAAGGAATTTAAGAAAAGAAAGAAAGTTAACACAATTAGAACTAGCTAAGCATCTAGGTGTTACAAGGTCATTAATTGGTATGGTAGAAACGGATAAGCAAGAAGGCGGTAGAGAATTTGCCAAAAAGGTTGCTGACTTTTTTAACGTGTCAATGGATTATTTAGAAGGATTAACTACAGAAAGACATGAAATTTTGGTTAAAAAGCAAGTTCTATTAACCGATTTTCTATGGTTTTTAGTGGAAAGTAAAGTTATCAAAGACGAAAATAATATTGATGAAGATACACAAGAATTAATTATGAATATGGTTAAAAGAGAAATTTCTAAAATCAGAAAGGAGAATGATTGCATATTATAGAGGTGTTTACCTCTTTTTTTTCTTTTTTTACCTTCGTAGATAGCTAGTAATAAATTGGCTTTTGGGTCTGCTTGTTTTAACTTTTTGTTTTCTTCTTCTAGTTTTTCGATATATTCAACTGTTTTGTATCTAACTAAAGCACTCTCACTGTTAAGCATTTGTAACATTCCGTTTTTATTAAGTGAGTAACAATGTCTTAATTCACCTTTTTTATCTTCATAGTTAACGGGCTTAAAATTTAGCTCGTTGCCTAAACCTAGTGATTTCAACACTTCTAAAGTTGGACTTTAATGTGATATCTATCGCAATATTTTTCATTATTAGTGACATCCATTACTGGCATTTTGAATCGTTATATTTAGATATTCGAATATTGTTAAACCATTGATATAAGTGATCTAGACCAGTTACTATTGGTTGGATTGATTGAGTTAAATTACTTTAATTATCAAAGTATATTTATGTAAAGTAACTATTTAAATATATAATATTTGAGAATTTATATTTTTAGTGGGAGATCATAATGATTAAACAAATTATAAGGAAAAAGGCATATGTAGAATAAGCCTACTGTGTAGCCTGTGGCTTATATGAAAAACACTGTCCTTTAGGCACAATTTCAGTTTATAAAGGAATTTATGCACAAGTTGACTTTAATAAATGTGTTGGTTGTTCTAAATGTGCTAAAGTGTGTCCTGCATCAATTATTGAAATTAAGGTGGAAGTAAATAAAATATGAAAATTAAAAAGAATACTAAAAAAGATTGGTACGATTACCTGTGGATTGCTACAGTTGTATATTTAACTCTTGGATTATTTAATATTTTATTTGCTTGGCTAGGGCTAATATGTTTTTTGCTTCCTCTTATAATAAGCTTAACTAAAAAGAATAAGGCTTACTTTATAATCATGACCACCCGTAAAACGGGTGGTTTGCACTGCGCCGGCTGTGCTACTCGCACACTGAACAGTTTGCCAACCGCATTATTTTCACAGGCTACCCATTAAATGGGTCTACTTCTTGCCTTTTTCTACTTGCTCACCCGTAAACGGGTCGATGTACTCTTTAAGGCTTAGTTGCTCATATGCTATATCTTCCTGTATCTGGTTTCTTATATACTCTTCAATAACTTTTTTATTGCGACCTACTGTATCAACATAATATCCTGTACACCAAAACTTTCTATTTCCATACTTATATTTTAAATTAGCATATTTATCAAAAATAAGTATGGAACTCTTTTCCTTTAAATATCCCATAAATTGAGATACGCTTAATTTTGGTGGAATACTTACTAGCATATGAATATGATCTTTACACGCATTCGCTTCGATTATTTCTACACCTTTTTGCTCACATAACTTTCTTAAAATTTTCCCTATATCTGCTTTTATCTTTCCATAAATTATTTGTCTTCTATATTTGGGTGCAAATACTATATGATATTTACAATTCCATCTGCTATGTGCTAAACTGTTATTGTTCAATTTGAACATACCTCCTTTGGTATTATAGCTTGGTTGGCAAACCCATACTATTATTTCCAAATGAGGTATTTTTTTATTCACTCATAGCTAGAAGCTTTTTGGAACCACAGGTCGAACCTGTGGTATTCTAAATACAATAAAAAGGATTTTTTATAAATATATTTATAAAAAATCCTCAGATTTAATAAAACTTATAATTTCTTTAAGTTCCACAAAATGTTCTGTATGGACTATTTGAAGGTTCTGGTAATGTTGAATACTCATCTTGATCTTTAGAATATGCAAATGGTTTTGAAAGTGCATCTAAAAGTCTATCCATAACTCCATAATCGTCATTTTTTACTGCAGCATCTAATGCTTCTTCTACTCTATGATTACGTGGTATTATATAAGGATTAGAACTTTGCATAAGTTGTTTAGCAGATTCCTTTGTTTCTGATTGCCTTGTTAATCTTTCTTGCCACAATTCATTCCATTTACTAAACTCAGAGGTTTCAAACATTACAATACCATCTTTTTTATCTAGAGTTAATGCACTAAATGTATTTGTATAGTCTGCACCATATTTATGCATCATACTTAAAAGATTTTCAATTAGTGATTTATCTTCATCTTCTTCATTAAATATTCCAAGCTTTGATCTCATTCCAGATAACCAATTTTGCTCATATATATTAGCAAATTCTGAAATTGCGTTTTGTGCTAAGTCAACTGCTTCATCTTGATCAGTATGAAGTAGTGGTATTAATGTTTCTGCAAATCTTGCAAGATTCCAAGCTGCAAGCTTAGGTTGATTTCCATAAGCATATCTTCCTTGAATATCTATTGAACTAAAAACTGTTTCTTTGTCATAAACATCCATAAATGCACAAGGTCCGTAATCAATAGTTTCTCCACTAATTGTCATATTATCTGTATTCATAACTCCATGAATGAATCCTACTAATTGCCATTTTGCTATTAGCTCTGCTTGTTTTTTTACTACTTCTTTTAAGAAGGCTAAATATTTATTTTCTTCATTATCAATATAAGGATAATGCCTATTTATAGTATAATCAGCTAATTCCTTAAGCTCATGAATATTCCCAAACCTCGCTGCAAATTGAAAAGTGCCTACACGTATATGACTTGCTGCAACACGTGTTAATATTGCACCAGGTAAGTAATCTTCACGTATTATTTTTTCACCAGTAGTAACTACAGCCAAACTACGAGTTGTAGGAATTCCAAGTGCAGCCATTGCTTCACTTATAATGTATTCTCTTAGCATTGGTCCTAAAGCAGCTTTTCCATCTCCACCTCTTGAATATGGAGTTTTACCAGAACCTTTAAGTTGAATATCTACACGCTCTCCAATAGGAGTTATATGCTCTCCAATTAATGTTGCTCTACCATCTCCAAGCATTGTAAAATGTCCAAATTGATGTCCTGCATATGCTTGTGCAAATGGTGTAGACCCTTCAGGAATCTTATTGCCAGCAAGAACTTCAACTCCACCTTTGCTTTGTAAAAACTTAGAATCTAATCCTAAAGAATTTATTAATGAATAGTTTAATGCAACTAACTTAGGTGATGGAACAGTACTTGGTTCTTGTATAGTATAAAATATATTTGAAAGCTTTAAATAACTATTATCAAAATTGAATTTTGTATCTTTTATCATTTCTTTTTCTAACATATTCTCTCCTTTCTATTTTTATAAATGCTTTAACTGACTAATATTAGGGATCACTGTAATACTAGTCGGTTACTCTTTTTTTAATAGAATATAAAATTATTAAATATTTAATTGTATTTAGTTTTTACCTCTAATTAGTTATTATACTGGTTACATTTAACCAAACTTCTTATATATTTTTAAATTATGTTTACTTAATAAATTCATATTTTTTTACCAATAAAATAATTAACTCTATCAAATTTGAATAAATTATATTATTTAATAATTATTGTTGATATTATGATTATATCATAAAAATGAATGCTTATACTTATCTTTATCGTAAAAAAAAGGCTATGGAGATAAACAAAAAATCTCCATAACCTGTTTATTTTGTATTAGATAACTTACCTATTGCTTCTTCTTGAGTAGAAGTAAAATATATACAATTTCCTTTATTACTTTCATAAATAAAATCTCTTAATGCTTTACTTGTATATATTGAGAAATCTCCCCAAACTGCAAATTTAGTTCGGTAATTGCTAAAACGTTGTAAAATATCACCTGCAATCCCGGTACTTAGTTTAAAAAAATCTTCTATAATAGCTTCTTTATTAATAGCAAATCTATCGCACCCAGTTTCATATGATATTGTAGCCATTAGATCTAATGCCGATTGTACATCAGTTAATACTAAATCTTTACTTTCTACAATAGCAATTTCTATTCCATTATTATTAATTTTTGTAATTTTCATTTTAATTCTCCTTATTTAAAATTATTTAATAAACCTTTACGTACTTTCTCAATCCAATTTAATTCATTTTCATAAGACATAATCATATTTTCATAAAGCATTTTCCAAATAAAATATTCTTGATTAGTTCTATCTTTAAAATGCTTTTCTCTTCTTTGCTCCTCTTTATACATAGATATATATTCTTTAACTTCTAATTCATACTTTGATAATAATGTTTCAACTTCATTTAACTCTAAACGCCCTGACCATGCTAGTTGTATCAAAAATTGCTTTTTGAATTCAGGTACTTCTACATTAGTATTGATAATCCAATTTTCTAATTCTTTTACTCCTAATTCTGTAATGGAATATATTTTTTTAGAAGGGGCACCCTCTTGATGTTTAACTTCATTTACTACTAAGTCCTTTTCTAACAATTTAACTAGCGATTTATATATTTGATTATTATTACCTGACCAGTAGAAAAATGGTGACTCTTGAATGATTTTTTTAATATCATAGCCAGTCAATGGCTGCCAGCTTAGCATTCCTAAAATTGCATAATCTATTGTCATTAATATTTCTCCTTTAACCTATGTTATTATTAACATAGGTATACAGTATCATATTAATAAGTTATTAGCAATATATAAATTAATATTTTTACTATATAAATAAGTAATAAGTTTTATAATATATATTTAAAGTCAATTATATAAAAAGAACTAATATTTCACTCAGTCTTTTATAAATATTCACCATTAATAACCGGTAAAGCTTTTCCAGTACATATTTAAAAAGCACATCAATTCGAAGACGAGCATTTCTCATACATTTTATAAATTCAATATAAACTATTAAAGTATAAAAAATAAGATAGACCTATTAAAAGCCTATCTTAATAATCTTTAATTTATTCTTGTCAAACTCACTTTATCTTTACAACCTATTATAATTGGAACTTTCTCTATTTTAACAATGCTAGTATCTATTCCAAACCATTTAGCTGGTGAAACAGTTATTCTTTTAATTAATAATTTTGTACTAGTAATAAAGTTATCCCATCTAGAAAGCTCATTTTCGTTAGAAAGCACTTCTTCTAATAATACAAATTTAAAATCTCCAACTACAAACTTTCCATTTTGACTAATCATATAATCCTTCGGAGTATATTTAATTTCACCACACTTAACTAAATCCTGAATTATTTGATGTAAAAACACATTTACCTTTTGATCTATACGGAAACCAAGATTAAATTGAATACTAAATGCTTCATTTGGTACAATCGTATTTACACTATATTCAGTAGTATATGGTTCATCTGTCACTTTTACATTCACAAACCAGTAGAATTTCGCACGTTTAGGTTGCTTATTAAATATAGAAAATATTATCTTGCTTTCTATTTCTTTATAATTTTGTGACTCAGTTAAATAAACAAGATTAGTCGCATATAAAGGTATTTCCTTATCCTCTTGTAATGACTTAAAATGTTCTTTATAATCTGTTATATCAACATATTGACTAAATCTTTTTCTTATTCTTGTACCATAAATCCAAATATACATTAAGAATATAAGTGCTCCTGAAATTATGATAGTAACATACCCACCATGTATAAATTTAAATAAATTAGCATATAAAAATGCACTTTCTATAACCATGAAAATTGCAAATACTATTACAGACATAACTTTTTTCTTTTTATTAAATTTTAAGTATTGAGATAATAAAACAGTAGTCATAAGCATTGTTATAGTAATTGCCAGTCCATATGCAGCTTCCATATTTTCTGATTTTTGAAATTTTAAAACTAATAATACACAACCAACATATAATAAATAGTTAACAGCTGGTATATAAATTTTCCCCTTATCATCATTAGGATATCTAACTTGAAGTTTTGGGAACATATTTAATTTAATAGCCTCAGAAACTAATGTAAATGAACCTGTTATTAAGGCTTGGCTAGCAATTATTGCTGCAATAGTAGCTATTATAGTTCCTGGTACAATAAACCAACTTGGCATAATTAAAAAGAATGGATTTTCCTTAATTACACTACCTTCTCTTAACATTAACCATGCACCTTGACCTAAATAATTTACTACTAAACATATTTTTACAAATACCCATGTGTAGTGTATATTTTTCTTTCCACAATGTCCAAGGTCAGAATAAAGTGCTTCCGCACCAGTTGTACAAAGAAAAACAGCTCCTAAAATATAAACACTTCTAGGATTTGTTATTAACAAATTAATTCCATAATAAGGGTTTATGGCTTTTATTATTTGAGGATATTGCATTACTTGACTTAATCCTAAAGCAAAAAGCATAAAAAACCATATAACCATCATTGGTCCAAATAATTTTCCTATCACATCAGTTCCAAATCTTTGAAGTAAAAATAATATCGTTAATATACTTATTACAATTATAATTATTCCTTTAGTTTCTATTGAGAAAACTAAGTTTAATCCCTCTATTGCTGATGTTACTGTTACTGGTGGTGTAATCATACCATCTGCAAGCAATGTTGCTCCACCTATAACTGCAGGTATAATTAGCCACTTAGCTTTTTTCCTAACAAGAGTATATAAAGAAAATATACCTCCCTCACCCTTATTATCAGCTTCTAAAGTTATCAGCACATATTTTATTGTTGTTTGAAGCGTTAAAGTCCAAAAAACAAGGGATACTCCTCCCAAAATAAGCTGACTTGATATGTACCCATTGTCCACTCCTAGCATTGATTTCATAACATAGAGAGGTGATGTACCTATATCTCCATATACAATTCCTAATGCTATTAAAAGAGACGCTATGCTAACTT
The DNA here is from genome assembly GCF_015555225.1 of Clostridium sp. D46t1_190503_E9. Taxonomy (NCBI): domain Bacteria; kingdom Bacillati; phylum Bacillota; class Clostridia; order Eubacteriales; family Clostridiaceae; genus Clostridium; species Clostridium sp. D46t1_190503_E9. The sequence continues at coordinate 55,631 of NZ_JADNKB010000017.1, read as the reverse complement.
TCTTTTTCATTTTCTTACTTTTTCCTTCCTATGTTAACAAATTAAAAATCTAACCTACTCATTATAATCCTGACTTCTTTTAATGTCCATGTCACTTATATTATATATTTAGGCGTTATTTTTAAATATAGTTATATGTATTTATATAAATCTCTATTCATTATTAGAATTCTTTAAAATACTCAAAAATACTTTAAAATACTCAAAAATAAAAATCAGGAATAGATATACTAATAATATCTTCCTGATTTTAATAATATAAATTTTCTTAATATTTCTCTGTATTTTACATTTCAGCTTAATACAAATTAATTATAAAAATAATTTAAATTTATAATTAGATAAAAGCATTTTTATGATATATTTCTTGTAATCCTTTTAACATGTTTCTTTCTTGCTCTATTACTATGCACGTTACCCTTCTTTATTGAATTATAAATGCAATCAATTTCTTCCTTTGAGAGCCTTATATTTGAAGGATATTTCCTAATAAACTTCTTTAGTTTTTTTAGTTGAATTACAGGGGTCTCTGTTTTTACTTTTTTCAATTTTGATTTGTTTGTAAAAACTATTACTGATATAAATACTCCTTTTCTACCTATATATTCTTCTAAAGCTTTTATATGTCCATAATTTTGTCTAATGGGATTATAAAATTGATTTTTATTTCTATTTATAATTTGAATCCAATATTTTGAATATTGCTCTCCGTATATTGAACCACTATAATCCTTTGTTTCTATTACAAATATTCCTTTTTTACCTATTAAGATATGATCTATTTGACTCGAACCTTTTTCTCTTTTTATTAATATATCACTCAATAGTTTGTATCCTGATAATTTACTTAGAACTTGATTTACTTCTTTTTCTCCTAAGTTTAATTCCCTTTTTGATTTAATCTTTTTAACTACAATTGCAGCTATGACTAATACTAATAAAATTGTTGTAATTATCCTTTGTGTATTCATCTTTTTCTCCTAATTTTTGCTTTTGTATTGTATATAATAAATATTTTTGCTATATTATAGCAACTTTATAAATCTATTTCAAATAAAAATGGAAAGACATATTAAAAAGCTAGACAATCTTAATTTGTCTAGCTCCTTATAACCTTTACCCCTAAATTTTAAATTTTAATATCATTTCATTAAGCTTTTGTGCAAGCTCAGCTTGACTTTGAGCTGTTAGAGCAACTTGCTCTATAGCTCTTGTAGTTTCATCCATGCTTTCTTTTATTATAACTGAATCTTCACTTGACTTTTGTGAAGATTCTGCCATGTTTTGTACTGCTTCACTAACTTGACCGATTGTAGCTGTAATTTCTTCTGACATAGATGCAATTTCATCAGACATTTTACTTACGAAATCTGAATCATTATAGTATTGATTTCCTGTTTCTTTATAAGCTTCAAATTGTTCATTTACATTTTTATTTATAAATTCTAATATTTCATTACCTGTTTCATTACTACTCTTAAAGGCAGCTTGAACATTTTTAATTGTTTCTTGAATTGTCATTGCTGATTCCTTTGATTCTTCTGCAAGTTTTCTTACTTCTTCAGCTACAACTGCAAATCCTTTACCTTGTTCCCCTGCTCTAGCTGCTTCAATAGCTGCATTTAAAGCTAGTAAATTTGTTTGTCCTGCTATGCTTTCTATTGTATCAGCCATTACTTTTATAGTTTCTACTATTTTCCCATCTTCAATTGCTTTTATCATTTTGTTTTGTTTTTCATCATATATTTTTATTGTGTCTTTAATTGCATTTTCACTGTTAGTTTTAACTGTTAATGCTCTTTCTTTTGACTTGATTGCATTATTACTTCCATCCATGGCAGTAGTAGATAGTACATTTATACTTGCATCTACCTCTTGAACGGAAGCACTTATTTCTTCAGATGCAGCACTTGATTCTTCCATTCCTGCCGCAATATTATTAACTGCTTCATCAATAATTTCTACTTTTGATAATAACTCTTCCACAGTTGCTGAAAGTTCCTCTGATGAAGCACTTATATCTTCTGAGTTTTCCATAATCATTTTTATTAAGTTATTTACATTTTCCTGTGCAGTATTTAGGGCTATTCCAGTTTGTCCAAACTCGTCTTTTCTAGTTATGCTGATAGGCATAGAAAAATCATAACTAGCTAATCTATCAGCTAAATTTCTTATTTTATCTAATGGATTTATAATATTTTTAATTAATATATAAGACATAAAGCTAATAATAACATACCCTATTAAAGTAAAAATTAAAACTATATAGAAATATTTATTAAATTCTTGTATATTTTTTAAATTACTGTTTTTAGCTAAATTTTCATTTATTTCAATTGCTTTCATTAACTTGTTAAACATAGAGTCTATGATTTGTACTATCTCTGAATTATGAAGAGCTGATGCTTCATCATATTTGTTTTCTTTTAATAATTCTATGACTTCAGACTTCAATTCTCTATATTTAAATAAATCACTCTTAAAATCTAAGAATACATCTTTTGCTTCCTCTATTGAATCAAGAGATTCAAACTCTTCAATTAATTCTTCATTTTCATAAACTATATTACTAATTATTTTTAATCTTTCTTCTAACTTAGTTTCATCTTTTTCATAGATCACCTTCACTATATTAATATAATCATAATTTAAGTTTGATTTTAAACCTTGTAAATCCTTTATTGATATTAAATTAGTGCTATACATACTATTTGCATTTTTATTTATTGACCAAGAGCTAAATAATCCAATTCCTCCAATTAACAGCATTAAGATACTTATTGGTAAAAATATTGATATAAGTTTATTTTTTACTTTTAAATTTATAAAAAACTTCATTTTATTTTATCCTTTCTTTTTTTCATTTGATTATTATTATTTTCGTTATCTATATTTTCGTATGGTTTTTTAAAAATTTAAAAGTATTACTATGAAAATTTAAAATTTATCATAAATCCATAATTTCATTATATTTTATAACAATATTTATTTTTTAATCCTTTACTTTTTAAATATCAATAATATTATTCAAATAACTATTGTTAATACTTTCATATTATTTAGTATATCTTATTCTATTGATTTAGATAATTTTGTACACTTTTATTTTTTTGTTTTTTTAATTATCATTTACGAGTATATTATTTAAGATTATATTGCCAAAATTTAATTTACTATTAATATTAAAATATGCAATAGTAAAATGTTTTTAAATATATTTCCACACAAAAATAATAAAAGGATTAATGATGAAAATTCATTAATCCTTTTATTATTTTTGTATTAAATTAAACAGTTAATTATTTAATTTGGTTTTCGTATTGTTCTACCATTCTCTTAACCATTTCTCCGCCAACACTTCCGTTTTGTCTTGAAGTAAGATTTCCTTTGTCTGCACTTTCATAGTTGCTTAATCCAACTTCTGATGCAACTTCATTTTTTAATCTGTTTAACCCTGCTTTTGCTTCTGGTACTAAATTTCTGTTACTTCCATTATTATTTGATGCCATATCTTACATCTCCTTTATATATTATTTTTGTTGACACTATTATATTAACCAGTTGGCTAATTAATAATCTATAAAAATAATAGTAATTTTAGTATAAATATCTTTAATTGGATAAGTTTGTACTAGGTACTTTTTATCATCAAAAATTTCTTTATGATTTATTATATAGATAAATAAAAAATCAGCATATACACTAAAGCTTAACTATATGCTGATTTAAAAACTTTAAATTAATTTTAATTTATAAATTTTTTCATTATTTATTATTGTTATTGTCCTTCCTTATCTATTACACACTTTCCTTCATAAAATACTTTAATAATGTCGTTAGTATCTGTAATTTCTAATCCTGGTACTCCTTTGCTTGCAATAAAGTTCGCTTTCATTCCAACTTTTAATGATCCTATTTTTTCTTCTAATCCTAATACTTTGGCTCCATTTAATGTGATTAATGATAAAATTTCATTTTCATCTAATCCCGCATCTTTCAACTTAAGCATACCTTGGTTTGATATTTTCATTAATACTTCTGGTCCTTTTGGGCTATCATCTTCAAAGTTTAACCATGGCAGGTTTATATCTGGAGGTAGATATGAATCTGTTGCTATTGCTATAATTATTCCCTCTTTAACTAATGCTTCAATTTCTTCTGGTGAATTTGGTTTTAAGTGTGTCCCACCTAATGGTGTTACAACAATTATTATATTTTCTTCTTTTGCTTTTTTAATTAATTCATTTGTTATTCCATGTCCATGATGTATAATATCTATTTTAGCTTCTATGGCCATTTTTATTCCTTCTTCTCCAGCAACATGGCATCCTATCTTCTTTCCTTTATTATGAAACATTTTTGATATTTTATTTAATTCTTCTTGTGTATAAATTATTTCTCCTGCCTTTGGAACTAATTCTTCTTTTAAATTAGCAGGAGTGGCATTTATAAATACATTTTCTCCTGGATATTCACTTTCATCAATTATCTTTTCTAATATTTCTTCATTTATAAGTGTGCTTTTATCAACTGAACTTTTTCCTGTAACAGATGTTAAATTGACTAAATTTTCAAAGCCTATTGTTATGCTATTAGTTGAAAATACTATATCTAAAGGCAAAGTTTTTGCTTTTTCTTTGATTTTATCTAAATTCATTTCATACATTGATGATCCACAAACTTGTTCACCAAAAGCTGTTACTCCAGACATTAAGCCATTTAAAATTAAAGCATCTTGTGCAATTTCATAAGTTTTTTCTGTTACTGGATAAACTGTTGATGGTGCATATTCAAATAAATGAGTATGGCAATCTATAAGTGATGGCGTAATTACTAAATCCTTAAAATCTATAATTTCTAAATCTTTATACTTCGATTTGATATCATCGTAATTTCCTATATCAATTATTATTCCATCACTTACTACAATAGCACCATTATATAAAGTCTTAATATCACTTACTGTGATTATTTTGCTTGATTTAACAATATATTTATTATCCATATAAACCTCTAAACAATTAATGGTGTTAAAAGTAATCCAATTATTATGCAACTTGCAAATTTAATTACTGTACCTAATAGAGCTGCTAATAATGCTTCTCTTTCATTTAAATCTGAATTTTCTTTCCAAGTTACAGGTATTTGTCCAAATAAAACTGATAACGGTAAACCTGAATTTGCAAGTACAAACCCACCAACTACAAGTGCAGGTGCAATATTACTCATTTCATTTAACTGAGCCATTGCTAGAGTTGGGCTAGCTAATACAGATACAATACCTGTTGCTGGCTCTATACTTAACCATTGAAGAACTGTTGTCATTCCACTTTGTATAACTTTCCAAATTCCGAAGAAATCTAAAATACCAATTATAGTAAATACTGCCGCCACTGCTGGAATAATCACTAAAAATAAAAGATATGCTCCTTCTTTTGCAGAACTAAAAATAGTATCTAGCAGCTTAGTTTCTGGTGTAAACCTAGGTAATTCTTCTAACTCTACTGCCTTAGTATCTTTATATACTGTTTTAGATAAAATAATTGGAACTAATACTATAGGTAAAAAAATACTAACTAGTACTAAAGGCAATGCTGATATGCCAAACTTAGTTAATACAACTATACCAAGAACCAGTGTTGCAAATGACTGAGGTGATTGTATCATTGTAGCTATAGCAATTTTTTGCTCTGCCTTTGTAGTTTTTGCCTTTTTCAAAACTGGCCCAGCTATTGCCCCTGCTGCATTTATATCACCTAAGACATTATATACACTAGGTATAATAACAGATGGATTTATTTTAAATACTTTCATTATAGGAATAAAAATTCTAATTAATGCATCTGTAAAGCCTAATCTTTCTAAAATTCTGCCTACTATTACACTAATTATAATAGCTACACCAACCTCACTTAATAGAAATACATCAACTACTATAGGGAATACTTGATTTGTAATGCTGTCAAACAATCCAGATATAGATTCTGGGGATACTAAAAGTGTTATGAATGAAACAATAACTAAAACTAAGCCTACTATTTCAATTCCTCTCCACTTTCTCCTTGAATTTTTGTCTAATTCCATTTATATTCTCCTAATATTTCTGTATAATACATAGTATTGCGATACAATGGAAAAGTTTACAAAATGGTAAATTTCTGGACCCAAGGGTTTCTCCTTAAAAATTATTAATTAAGATTGATTTTTTCGTGAACATAGTTCATAATTAATTCATGTTTCTAATATACACTTTAATAAATATTAATCAAAAGAAGGAGAATTAAATTATGTTTTTAGCACTAAAAGAACTAAAGCACAATAAGGCAAGATTTGGTTTAATAATCGGAATCTTAACTCTTATTATATTTCTAGTACTATTTTTATCAGGTATTTCAAAAGGGTTATCTGCAGCTACTGGATCTTTAATTGAAAATTCTAAAGCAAATTATTATATTCTAGATGATTCTGCAGATAAATTAATTACTCGTTCAGTTATTGAGAATGATGAGCTAAAGGAATTAAATAACCTTAATGGATTAATAGATTTAAATGAAAATACTACTCCTATTAATTTATATACAAGTAATTTCACTATGGATTCCTTAGATAAAAAAATCAATTTAGTTTACTTAGCTATTGATCCATCAGCATTTCTTATGCCTGAAGTTATTGAGGGAAATAACTTAAATAATGATAGAGAAATAGTTTTAAACAACTCATTCAAAGAAGATGGTATAGAAATTGGAGATAAAATCAAAGATACATCTTCTAATTTAGAATTAACTGTAGTAGGATTTACTAAAAATCAAATGTATGCACATATTTCTGTAGGGGTAATATCTTTAGATACATATAAGGAAATAATGACTTCTGCTACTGGTAGAGATTATAATAATTTTCAAGCATTAGCAATTAATATGGACAAGTCTTCAGAAAATCTAGATTTACTTACTAACCTTGTTAATGATAATTTAGATAAAAAAGTTTTATTAACTAAAAGTGAAATAATTTCAAATGTACCAGGACATTCACAAGAACAAGCTACTATTATTATGATGTTAGTATTCTTACTTATAATATCTTCATTTATAGTTGGCGTATTCTTCTATATAACAACTATGCAAAAGCTACCTGAATTTGGAGTTTTAAAAGCATTAGGCGCCAAAATGTCAACTTTAGCAGTATCTTTAACATCTCAAGTATTTATACTTTCAGTAATAAGCATGATTATAGGAAATATATTAACATTTTCTTTAGCCAGTGTATTACCAGCAAGTATGCCTTTTGTATTAAGTTATAAAGATGGAGCTTTAGTTTCACTATTATTTATAGCAATAGCACTATTAAGTAGTCTATTTTCTATAAGAAAAGTAAGAAAGGTAGATGCTATATCTGCAATAGGAGGTAATTATTAATGAGAAAATACGCACTTCAATTAAAGAATATAACTAAGACATATATAGATGGAGATAGTGAAAATACCGTTTTAAATAATGTTTCAATTAATGTTAAACCTGGTGAATTTGTTGCTATTGTTGGACCTTCAGGTTCTGGTAAAAGTACATTTTTATCTATAGCTGGAGCATTACTTACAGCAAGTAATGGCGAAATAATAATTGGAGATACAAATCTAAGTTCAAAAGATAAAAATGATTTAGCAGATATAAGAAGAAATCAAATAGGCTTTGTATTTCAATCTCATCAATTAATACCTTATTTAACAGTTATTGATCAGCTAAAATTAATACCAAAGCTTTCTAAAAATAAAGACATAAAAGAAGTTAATGACTATGCTAATAAGCTTTTAAAAGATTTTGGACTAGAACATAGGCTTAATCACTATCCTTCCAAATTATCAGGTGGTGAAAAACAAAGAGTTGCAATAGCAAGAGCATTAATGAATCATCCTGATATAATTTTAGCAGATGAGCCAACAGCAAGTCTTGATGGCAATCGTGGTCGTGAAGTTGTTACTATGATTAAAGATGAGATAAAAAAATATAATAAAGCTGCTTTAATGGTAACACATGATGAGCGTATCCTTGATTTAGTAGATACAATATATAGAATTGAAAATGGAAATATTACTTTAGAAAAGAAAATTTAACTTTAAAATGGCTGCTAATACAAAAAGAACAGTAGTTAGTTTTGTTTTTACACAAAACTAACTACTGTCCTATTTAGAAAATTCACTTATGTAATTTATAATAATGATTATAAGATATTTTAAATATTATTTTTAATATAATCTTGTACTTCATCTACATTAATGTCTAACACTATTGCCATTTCTTGATATAGCTGTTTTCTAGCACTAATCATAATATCTTCATCTGTTTTATTAAGTTTTTTACCTAATGAATTCTTTTCATTTTTTTCTAATCTTATTGAATTTATTACCTTTATAAGTTCTTCCGCATTTCCTCTTTTTATTATAGCCTTATACTCTTCAATTCTTTTTCTTGAATCTTCTATTTCAACAGTTTCATTTTTTGCAATTTCTTTTATTAAATTCGTAATTTCAGCTTTTGTCATAAGCTCTCTCATTAATATCTTTTTATTGTTTACAGGAATTTTAATAGTCATCTTATCATTATAAACTGGAGATAAAATATAATATTCTAACTCTTCATTTCTTAAAGTTACCTGTTCTATATCTGTAACCTTGCAAACTCCATTTGAACCATATACAACATAATCATTTATTTTAAACATAAAATTACCTCCCTATGTGTTTTATTTATAATGAAAAAAAGCAGCTCCTACAGCTAAAAACTTTTAGGAACTACCTGTTGTATACTTATTATACCACAAATGTGCTAAAATTTCTTCAAATCTTTCTAATAATATGAATATTTAAGTATTTTCTTATAATAACTCATTGAATTTTCTATTTCTAATAGAAAATTATATAAATTTAATATAATTATTCATTACACAGTTCACTTAAGTAAGTAATCATCTTAATATTAGAATTTTCAATTTCTTTATAATAATAAGTTCTACTTTATGTTAGTAATGAATATTTTAATCTATGCTTTACTCAACCTCTTTAAGATAATTATAAAATTTAATAATTATAAATACATGTTTAAACTAACTTATAGACTAATATATTTAAGGCATCTATAAGTAATAAAATATTTAATTAAAGTAAAAAAATAATAATTATATAACGTTATGACTTGAGGTTTGATACATTACTTTTCTGATTTTTTATAATATATGAATGTAGTTACTGCATTTAAACTTATAGTAACTACAAGTAAAACTGCTGATACGAATACTAATGCATCAGTTATATCCATAAGAGCAGACCAATCATTGATTTGAACCAAATGATTGTTATAAATAATCTGTAGAAATAAAGAAATTGCACAAGAACTAATACTAATAATTGAAAGAATAATCCAGCTCCTATTTTCATGTTTTTTAAATTGCATAAGGTTAATAATTGGAAGTATCCAAGCAATTAAACCAAGCAATAGACTTGTAGGATTAAGTAAAGTAATCATAGTAACATACTCCTTTTTAATTTAATCAAGATCTATAAATTCAACCTTCCATATTCCTAAACTTCCAAAATCATATTCTAATTTAATAGTATTATTATCTACCCATGTGATTTTATATTGATTATTTGAAAAAGGTCTAAACCCATCGTCAGTAGAAATACCTTCATTTAAAGATTTAATAAATATTCCAAATTTTCTTTCATAAAAGTTACTATATCCTGATAAAAGAAATTCTTTTTCTTCTACTACTAAAGTATTATTTTTATTTGGTGATTTAAATGTAAAATACTTGGTTTCACTATAAAAAAGCATATAAAATAAAATGCTTGATAAAATAAAAATTATAGCAAACATACTATAAGCACCCTTTATCCATTTATGCTTTTTAAAATCAAAAAGTATTATCAAGTATATTAATCCTAAAATCAATATATAACTAAAAAAACTAGGGCTAACTTTGTAGATAAGTATCTTGTATCCTAATGGTCTAAGAATAAAATTTATTATTAAAAATAATATAAGAAATCCTAGCCATAATTTCTTTATACGTGATTTTAACTTAATATTAAATTTTTCCATATCCCTCACTCCATTTTTTATAAGTATAATTTAGTTTTTAGCCCGTATAGTTTGTACTTTATAAATTATTTATAATCTATAAAGTTAAATTCCCATATCCCATCTTCATTTTTTTCTACTGAAACTTTATATACTTTTTCTTTGTTAGTAAAATCAACATTAAATTTTTGACTATAAAATGTGTTGTTATTTTTATCATTAACAGATAAAGAAAATTCATTACTATTCATAAGAAACTTCATATTATCACCTGATTTTATTGAACTATTATCTGCGTATGCTGCTCCCCCTGAAGAATTCCTCTCTTTATATCCAAAACTATTTATTCCTTCTTTACTATTATTAATAACAATTAAATTATATCCTCTTGACTTACTCCTGCCTTGGAAACTTGTACATCCTATAAAAAGAGTACTTTCCAATAATATTAAAATTGAAATTATCAAACTTATCGATTTCTTTTTCATAGCACTACCTTTCACCTTATATACTTATATGATAATTTATTGATTATAGTAAGTCAATAATATTTTATCGTTTTTCAATAAAATATTATTATTAAAAGATATTACACGCATTAAAACATTTATTATTTAAGGTTAAAAGATTATAAAAAAAGTTCTTAAAGATGCTTTTAGCTTTCTTTAAGAACTTTTCATTTTACAATTACAAAAATCATATTTAACATATTAATATTGTATTTATTTAGATTTAAATTTTTACCTCATAATAATTCATTATTGATTTTTCTTTAAATCCGCAAGATTTATATAAATGTAATGCATTATTATTTTTTATCTCTACATCCAAGGCAACTTTATTTATTCCATCATGCTTTAAAATATTTAAAACTTGCATCAAAGTTGCTCTTCCATATCCTTTATTCCTAAATTCAGGAATTATTCCAAACCCACTAATAAATGCTGAATCGAATTCCTTACTTACTTTTATTTTACCAATTACTTCATCATCTGCTTTAATTAGATAAGTAATAATGTTATTTTTTTCTTCATCTTCTGGTAATATCATTTCATTACAGGCTTCTCCAAAGAAAACTTCATTTAAATTATCTATTTGATCTATATCCTTATTTTTTGCATTACTTAAAAAAATGTTTTTATTGTTTTCATATACAATCCAATTAATGCACTCCATTCTACACTCTGAAAATGAATAGCTAGATTTATTTATATTCTTTATAAATTTCATTGCAGAATTTGATTTATCATCACTAAGTAGCAATATTTTATCAAACTCTCTTCTTTTACATTCTTCTATAGCCATATCTGTTAACTTAGTAAAAATCCCTCTTCTTCTAAAATCAGGATGAACAATCCCATTAATTTCAGCAATATTTCCACCAAAGCATGAAATTCCTAAATATCCAACTAACTTATCATTGATGTAATATAAAAACTCATTTATATCATTTGACTCTTTTTTATAGTCTTTATTAATTTGTGTTCTATATTCTAATTCCAGTTTTAAATTTACTTTATCTTCATTTATACAAATATCTTCTAACTCTTTTATCTTCTTATTTTCTTTATCATTTATATATTTTTTTAAAACAATATACTGATTCAACACATCATTATTTACATTCATCATTTATTTTATACACCTCTCCTTGTTCAATGACCGTAATAAAGACTGTTAACTTATCACGGTATTAAGTTTATTTTATTTGAATATTATTATTGAGCATGATATATTATATAGTATTAAAGTATATTTTTTGGGGATGAATATTTTATGCAAAAAGAAAACACTATTAAAGAAATTGAATATATTAAAGGAATAGCTATTATATTAGTTTTTATAGGACATGCTGCTACTCCTTCATTCTTAAAAAGACCTTATACTTATGAATTTTTAGTTCAATTAATTTATTCTATGCATATGCCATTATTTTTTCTAGTGTCGGGATTTTTATCACTTAAAATTTTAGATATGGATTTAAAGAAAGACTACTTTAGTTTCATAAAAAATAAATTTTATAGACTTGGTATTCCGTTTTTAACTTTGTCCATTGCAACCAACCTAATGATTATTGTTTTTAAAATAATACTTAACCAGCCTAATTCTAGTAAAGATTTAATAAATATGATTAAAACAATATTCTTATATCCTGAAAACGGAATCATGGGAGCTCTTTGGTTTTTATATACTTTATTTATAATTAGTATAATCTCACCAATTATTGTTAAATTACCTATGCGATTTATTCTTACATTAGGAGTACTAATAAACATTTTTTTTCCTAAAGAAATTTATTTTCTATCCCTTAATAGAGTTACTTTCTTTTTAGTATATTTTCTTATAGGACTTTATTTTAGAAAATATTGTTTTGCTAATAAAGATATATTTCATAATAAAATTTCTAATTACAAAAAAATTTTTCTATTTATGATTTCTATAGCATGTGTATTTTTCTATTCATATTTAATTACTAATCAAATATTTATAACAAAGTATCTTTTGAACACTTTGAATTTTCTTTGTGGATTATCTGGTATGATATTGGTGCTTATCGTAATAGAAGGATTAAAAAATTCAAGTATGTGTAATATACTATCATTTTTAGGAAGATATTCTATAGATATATATATTTTTTCATGGTTTTTCCAAATAGCATCAATGATTTTAATAACATACATATTAAAAATATCTAACTATAGCATATTTTTAATAAGTAATTTATTTATTGGTTCTTTTTGTCTACCATTTGCTCTTTATATAATTAGGAAATTTAAGATTCTTAAATTTCTATTTTTAGGAGAATTCTCAAAATAGCCTGTCATAGATTAGAATCTATAAATATATAATTAGGAATTTATATTACTATCAGCTAATAATAGTATATTATGAAATATGATTAAATAAATATTAAGGATTAGACCTAGTTTATACTCTCTAGTCCTTTTATTTTTCATATATATTATTCAAAATATATAATTTCTACCATTTTCCCATAATAAGTGTATTATAATAACTACCATCTTTATGAACACGATCATTTACTAGATATATTAAATTTTCACCTCAAATTATTCTATCAGTAATGACCATAAGCTACCTCCGATTATATTTTTAAATATAAGTAATTTAATCAATTGCATCTTTAAAGTTTTGATTTATTGTACTTTCATATAAATTATAAAATATCGTACCTTCATTATGAAAATACGATACTTTCTGTCATTGATTTTCTTATTGCCTTTTATCTTTTATAATCTTATATATTTCATTAGTTATTTCTAAATTATATTTGGAAACTTCATTTTCTACCAGTTGCTTGGTTTAGTAATAGATTTAGGTAATCTTGTATTGCTATCACCTTTTGCACTATTAATTTGAGCTTGAGTTATAAAAATACTATTGCTTAAATTAGCTCCACTTAAATCTGCATCTCTTAAATCTGCTCCAATTAAGTCTGTAAAGCTTAAATCTACTCCTCTTAAATTTGCTGCAATTAGAAAAGCCCCACTTAAATTTACTCCTTTTAAATCCTTTTTTCTAAGATCAGAGCCCATAAGATTTAGACCTCCACTTAGAGCTTTTCTACCTTTTAAAGTGTTTTTTCCGTTATTAACTTTTTTCCTTAAGAATTCACTAGTTTGTAAAAGCAAAGTATTAACTCCTACCTTAATTGATATTAAATCTAACTTTAAGATTGATTTTACTTTTAAATGTGTTAAGGTTTCTATTTCATCTATTTTTTTAATTAGCTTGTCTTTATTGATATTGCTATTATATTGTAGCCTAACAGCTTCATTAAGATACCAAAGCATTTCATGTAGTTGCTTCATAATAATAAAAACATCGAACATTTCTTTTGACGAGTCAGGTTTCTCCTTCCAATCATGTCCTGAATAAGTAACTTGAGCTACCTTTTGCCCTGCACCAATGCAATCATATGCTATGCAACCTTTTAAGCCTTTCTTATTAAGATTTTCATGAACTTTGCATTTAAAATCACCTGTTAAATTAATACAAGGTTTACCGGCATCCTTATTAACTGGGAATCCATCCATAGATGAAAAATATAGTGCAACACAACATAATCCAAAGCACTTTTCACAATCAGACTGTAGTTCTTTATAATTCATTTTTATCCATCTCACATTCATAAAATATATTATATAAATTATACCACATGCACATTAATGTTGAATTTTTAAATTTATTTTTATTAATAATCGTCAAAATCTACGGTTACTGTATTTTTACCTCCAACAACTCTTATAGTAAATTTATTTTGAGGTTTATCCTTCATAATATATTGAGAATATCCACTAAAATCCCTAAAATTATAGTTACTTGTACTTTCCTGTAACTTTTCTCCATCATTATCAACAGCATAAAAATATGAACTACTATAATAATCTTCTTTTTCATTTGTTATTATTTCATATCTAAATTTAAATGAAATATCCGATTTACTTACTTCTGTAATTTTAACAATATCTCCATTTGGCATTTCAATACTATTATTTTCACTTAACTCTACTTTTTTTATTGACTTTTTAATCTCATCTGCACCAATACTAAAATTAAAATTCCAATTACCTTCTATAGGATATACTGTGCCTGAATTTAGCTCCATTTCATTTGGAACAAAATCATAAAACTTATATTTCATTTTTATATCTAAAGGATTATCTAAATTTATATAATTAAAAGAATAGACGCTAATCTTATTAAGAATATCATCAGAAACATTATATAAATCTGAATATGCCTGTTTAGAAATTTTTCCATTTATATTTACTTCAACATCTGTTTCTTGTGATCTTGTATATCTTTCCTTATTTTTAAATAAAAGACCATCTTCTTCAGTTAATTTAGAGTAGTCTAAAGTTTCATTAATAATTATTAGATCTTCATCAACTATAATTTCATTTACTGTTATACTAATGTTTTTATCTGTAACTGTTGTACCTATTGGAGTAATGTACTCACTAAAATTTCTATTGATTTCTTTGCTAAAATACTGCATTAAGTTTTTGGATATATTTTCTATACCTGCACTAACTACATCGTTGTTTAAAAGAATAGAGAAAATAAATATTCCTGCTAATGTAGCTACAAGTGGCTTATAATTATATTTTCTTTTTTTATTAATCTTACTGCTTAATCGTTTTTTAATAATATTAATTTCATCTTCATTCAAGCAAAACTCTTCATATTCATCTAAATTCATTTCAACCTTATTAAATTTATCATAAATATTTTTCATAAATTCACCTCAATTCAATATATCTCTTTTAATATTTTTCTAAGCTTTTTTCTACCTCTTGATAGTTGATTATAAACTTGATGTTTTGCCAAATTCATTTCTTCTGAAATTTCATCTACCTTTTTATTTTCTATATAGTATTTAGTAAAAATATTTTTATCATTTTCTTTCAAATTATTTAATATTGAATGCACCTCTTCCTTAAATTCTTTTAAAATAATATCTTCTACTAAATTACTTTTATCTGAAATAACAATATTATCAATATCCTCAAAACTATTTAGCTTTAAATACTTACGCTTATAATCAATTGCTTTAAATTTTGAAATAACTGCTATCCAATTCTTAAATGAACCTTTGCAATCAAAAGAACTAATATTATCCCAAATTGAAAGTAATATATCATCTATACATTCATCTTCATAGTAGCTTATATTCTTAAGATGCTTATGAACTATCCCCTTGATTAATCCACCGTGCTCTTTTAATAACAATTCCAATCCTTCTTCATTTTTTCTTTTGATATATTTAATTATTAGTGAATCATCCATTAAATCACTCCCTTCTGTAAAGCCTTATACTATATATAACGTATATCAAACAGACTATTTGTCACTTTTCTAATATATAAATAAAAAAGATTGCTAAAGGCAACCTTTTAATTTCTTAATTATATAGCTTATAAATTATTGATATGTCTAATTTTTTTCATTTATTATGTTTACGATATAAATTCAAATAAGTAATCATCTTGCTTAATAAATCCCAAAGACTCGTAAGTCTTTCTTGCAATAATATTTAATGATGAAGTTTGTATTACTGGTGTCTTATTAGCAGTAATAGTATTATCTATCATATATCCCATTAGTTTTTTACCAAAACCTTTTCCTCTATAATTAGGGTCAATATAGACTGTTGTAATATCAATATAATTTTTACTTTCTCCACTATATCTAGACATACCTATTGGTTGTCCCTTATATTCGATAAAATATACTCCTACCTTTATATCTTCAATTAACTTTCTTTTATCAGTTATGTCTGCAATCTCCTGCTCATTTGTAGGTTCAAAAAAGCCAATCATAAATTCACTAATTTTACTCATATCATCTTGTTCACAAGTCGCTTGTCTAAATTTAATATCTGGGATTACAGTCTGTTTAAAATATGTGCTTATATCGAATCTATAATAGATATTTAAAGCAGATATCACATCTTTACCAACATAGGCTAATATTTTAGATACATCTTTACTCTTTCCAGCCAATAGAATTCTTTTATAGTTTAATATTTCAAGTTGCTTTGCAATTTCATTATAACCAGTTTCACTTCTTGTACAAAAGCTTGTAAAATAAGAATTACCATCAAATTTTATATAAAGTATACTATTAATTTCATCATCTGACTCTTCGATATACAGTTCTCCAATATCTTCAATTTGATTTTCTATAATATTAATTAGGAATATATTGAACAATTCATCTTCATATAGAAAATCTAATATTTTCCTCTTAAATTCATCATTTATATGTGTAACATATCTCATTAATTTTACTCCTTTAATTCCTAATTTAATTCTACTAAGCACTATAATGATTTATCTCATTAAGCATATACTCACAAAATGTGTTAGCTTCCTCTTCTTCTACTTTCATTATTTCCTTTGTCTTATAACTATATAAAGCATCATTTATAATTTTATGATAGTCTCTATCTAAATTAGAAATTCCCCATTCTCCACCTTGCTTTTTCGAAAGAATTAAGTTATCTCTAACATAAGCTAATACTCTACATAAGTTTAAAATGATATACATAGGATTATCATAAATTTCAGATTTAGCATCATATATGTCGTTTTTGATACTATCTAAATAATCTTCTTTAGGAACATCTAAAAACACATCATTTATAGGCAATCCATATAAAACTATTCCTGCTTTTTTTATTATAGTAAAATGTGCAGCTAAATCTTTATCAAATCCAATCATTTTCTTACAATAATCTTTTGAATCATTATTATACCAATCAACATGCCTGTTAGAAAAATGTAACTCAAATGGAGTTGGATATATAAAATTAGTACAATACTCTTTTAAAACTATACTCATCTCCAATCCTTTTGGTGGAGCTTGTTTATTTAAATCTATAGTAATATCCATAATTTTCAGCTTTATATCTTCTGTCAATGGCTTATTAACTACAACTATATAGTCAATATCACTTTTATCAAAGTTAAAGCAATTTAATACAATTGATCCGTGTACATAAATACCAACTAAATTATCTCTTAATATATTTTTATACTCTTTAGAAATACACTTTAAAACTTCTTCATAATTCATGCTTTTTACCTTCCATGCAAATATTTTTAAAACAGATGTTTACCTTGCAAAAAATCAAATATAATTTATAGCTATTTACTTGTTTTCTTTAATCAAATCCATATTTAACTCTATTATATTCCTTGTATCAATACCATATAATATATCTCCTATATCACCTTCAAGTTTGACCTTTTTAATACCAAATGTTTCATTTAAAACTAATGTAGCCGTTATTGAATAGATAATATGCCTTGTTACTGTGCTTGATCCATAATTTCCATGTTTAGAAAAAGGAACACTTTCATGTATATTAACATAAGCAACGCCGTCTTTAACTACTATATCTACCACTTCTAATTCTTTTGGTAATAAACTTTTCAGTTCTTTACCTTTAGGACCTTCTATCAAAGCTTGTATTGCTTTTTGTGGAGTAACATCTTCAATGCTTCTTTTTTCTTCAACAAGATATTCTGCATTTTCATCTGAAAAATAAAGCTTTATCAATTCCTCATTTTTAGATATTGTTTCAGCTGCTGTTTTATTTGAGCAAGAAACAAGTAATCCCATACAAAAGACTAGTGAAATAATACATAATACTATTTTTTTCATTTTTAAATCCCTCCACTTTATCTCTAAAAAATCTATATTTTATCTAAACTTTTCCAACCTATAATACCCTTCCCCATCTAGTTCATTTACTCCATTTTTATAGTCATACCCCATCTTTTTGTAAAACTCACATGCAGTAATCGATGCTGGTATTTCTACTCTTATTGCTCTTAAAAAATATTCATCTTTTTCTAATGTTTCAATTATTAATTTGCCTATGCCTTTCCCTTGTAATTCAGGTACAACAAATATAGCCAATAATATACTTTCATCCTCACTTCCCCAAAAACTTGATATAGCTCCACATCCAACAACATTATCATCTATACATGCAACATACATATGAGCATAACTTGCTATATTTAATATCTTTTCACTATTATAAAGCTTAACTAAAGATTCCATTTCTTCTTTGGGATAATCCTTTATATTTACTTCTAAAAAATTTCTACAAATTATCTTTGATACAATATCTGAATCATTATTATCAAATCTTCTTATTTTTAAACTCACATCTTAGTCCTCTTTTTAAATTTATATTTTAAATAATCATTTTTCTTAATATTAAATTTTATGAAAGCCTTAGAAGATTTAATTATCCCATTCTTGATTTAATTCGATAGTTTCTTCATTATTATTCCATTTCATAACTATTGCTAACTTGTCTTTATTTTTGTACTTTGATAGTTTATAATCATGCTCCTTTTCTAAAGAAAACCCACCTACTTTATTTAATACTTCCCCATATTCCATATATCCACCGCTAGTATTGCCTGATAAATCTTCAATAGTAAATTCTACATCCATAGGAGGCTTTTCTATTCCAGTATATTTTATATTAACTTTGCATTTATTATTATCATAATTTATAGTTGCTTCCCAACTTTGACTAGATCCTTGGAATGATAATTCACCTATAGATTTGCTTTCACATCCAATTGTAATAGCACCAAATATTATTGCTATAATAATAAATATAAGCTTTTTCATATTTATCTCCTTTATAATATAAGATTACTAATTTATAACTACTTTCTAATATTACTCTTTGCAAACTGAAATTAGACTAATTCATTATTCAGGAAGCACTTTTTTAGTTACGTAATTTCAATAATATAATTAGTATTACATCTTAAATTTTGATGTTTCAACCCACTTATCTAATGCATTTTTACTAAATATAAAATCATCTCCTATCTTTACATAGGGTATATTGGCTTCCTCTTTATTTATTGCTTGCATTAATCTTTCTTCAGTAATACCTAAATAAGTAGCTGCATCAGATAATCTTAAAACCTCTTTTTTATCTAAATTATTATTTATATTTTCTTCATTAATTACATTACTATAATTAAATAATCCTTGGCTTATCCCCTCTCCAACAAACCTCCCATTATTTTCTATGCTATTAGCTATTATTGAAGTACTAATAATAAGTGAAATCGCTAAGCTAAAAATTGAAATTGGTAGTAATTTTTCTTTTGACATTTTTATACCTCCATTTAATAATAAATAAACTTTAATTATCCAATAAATTCACGCTCTCAATTTTTTCAATTCGTATTATTTTACTTTTATTATCACCACTCTTATTAATAAATGAGAACCGCATCAATTCCAAAGATATCCCCTTGTCTTATTTAATAAACTACTACATTGATTTTTGCTGTGAATGCAGATTTTATATGTCCAATCCTTAATAGCTTAGACCTTAATGCAGTATATAAATTATAATGTAATATAATAATCAAAAAACATGCACTTATTGCAATTAAAGTACCTATAAACACTTTCTTAAGTTTTGCTTAACCTATAATCAACTTTATTTAATTTATAAATATAAAAAAGATTATTAGCCATTATTTGGTTTATATGTAAATGATATCACAATTCCTTTGTGCTTTACTAGTAATTTAAATAAACTTTATTTATGAAATCTTCTATATAGCACAATAAACATATTGATTTAGATTTTTTAGGTAGCATATCTTGATTTTATCATAAAAAAATACCGTATTTTTGAACAATACGGTATCTTAACAATCATTCTCATTCATTATATTTTAATAATAAATTCTATGTTGAAAAATTTATTCTTCTATAAACTTTATTAATTCTTCATTAAACTTATCTCGTTGATCATAAAATGACGCATGACCACTATACTTAAATGGTATTAGCTTTGAATTTTTAATACTTTGATTTTGTACTTCACCCAGTTCAAAGGGAACAACTTTATCATGAATACCATGTATTATTAAAGTTGGAACACTTATTGTTCCTAAATCTGAAAATAGCACTTCATCTATCCATGTATTTGCAATAGCTGCAGTTGCCCACCCTGCTGCCTGTAATCCTAATTGAAAGAACCAATCAGATAATGGTTGTGATATATTTTGAAAGAAAAATATATCTCCAAAGTCTCTCAGCATTTTAGGACGATCAGTATTTGTTCCTTGAATAATTTTGATTATATCTTCTTTTTCTGCTCCATATGGAAAATTGGGACGCTTGATAAGACTCGGTGCTGCTGCTGCAAAAAGTGCAAGCTTGGATACTCCACGTCCTTTATGACGACTCATATATCTAATTGCTATGGCTCCCCCGGTTGAATGTCCTGCCAATGTAAAATCTTTTAATTTTAATGATTCAACCACACATCTAACATCATCTGATAATCTATTGTAGTCATATCCTTCATAAGGCTTACTTGAATCACCAAATCCTCTAGTATCTATTCCGATACATCTATATCCCATTTTAGGTAAATTATCAAATTGATACTCAAATAGTTTATGACTTGCAGGCCAACCATGTAAAAATAATATTGTCTTATTTCCGCATGGATTAATATCCTCTACATAAATTGTTACATTAGGTTCTACTCTAACATAGTACCCCACATATATACCTCCATAAAAATTTTCTTTCTTAAATAGGTTATTCGTATGTACATTAATTTATGAATTGTACATCTAGTTTTTTTGATACCATGTTATTTAATTCTAAAATAATAAGTTTTAATATTTCACAATAATTTCAACTTTAAAACTTTAACATTCTGTTTAATTTTATAGCCAAGTATGAACTTAAAATACATTTAAAAATATCTCCAATTATAAATGGAAATACTGCTAAGGATAATGCAGACATAATACTTATTTTTTGTATTAAACTCATATATATTGATCCAAAACCATACAACACAATCATTCCAATAAATATTGTTACAAAAACATATCTTTTAAAGCTATTGCTTTTACCCTTTAAATAGCTCATCAATGGAGCTATAACTAAAAATCCTAATATAAATCCACCTGTTGGTCCAAATAATCTTCCAAATCCACTTGTTCCTCCTGAAAAAACAGGTAGTCCAAAAGCGCCTAAAAATATATATAATAGAGCAACTATAAATGATTGCTTAGGCGTAAGTATTAATGCTACTAAATTAATTGCAATTGTTTGTGCAGTTATCATTGTAGGTGTAAATGGCAGTGGAAAAGAAATATATGATGATATACAAATTATTGCTATGCAAATTGACATTTTGGTTAATTCTTTTATTTTCATATTAATCCCCCAGTCTTTATTGATTCTATGAAATCACATCCGATATAATATATTGTTTAACTTTTTATTTCTTTTGCTACTTATTTTAGTTAATGATTTTGCAAAATCTTTTATAAAATAATCTAACATATTTTATATAATACTTTTTATTTTTACAACAGTCAACCATTTTAATATTTTAAGGTGACAATAATTGTGTTATAATATATTTATAAGATAACAATACTGAAAATAAAATAGGTGAAAACATGAGTGTAAAAGATAAAACTTTAAGCGTACTTGAAAATAATAAAGGAAATTATATATCTGGTGCTGATCTTGCCAAAGAACTTTCAGTAAGTAGAAATGCCATTTGGAAAGCAATTAAATCATTACAAAATGAAGGTTATAATATTTATGCTGTAACTAATAAAGGCTATTGCCTTTCTACTGATACAGACATTTTATCGTCACAAAGCATTTCTAAATACTTGAATAAAAAAGATAATAATTTTAATATTAATGTTTATAAGACAATTAGTTCAACTAATAGTACAATAAAGGAACTTGCAATTAATGGTGAGAAAGAAGGTACTGTAATTATTTCAGAAGAACAAACTGAAGGACGAGGAAGATTTGGTAGGAAGTTTCACTCTCCTAAAGGTACAGGAATTTATATGAGCATTCTTTTACGACCACAAATGCATGCTTCAAAGGCATTTCTTATTACTGCTGCTACTGCTGTTGCTGTTGCTGAAGCTATAGAAGCTATTTCTGATAAGGAAGCTAAAATAAAATGGGTTAATGATATATATTGTGATAATAAAAAGGTATGTGGAATATTAACAGAAGCATCTTTTGATTTTGAAAGCGGTATAATTGATTATGCGGTTTTAGGTATTGGTATTAATGTAATAATACCAAAAGAAGGCTTCACTGAAGAAATTAAAGATATTGCAACTGGAATTTTTGAAGATAACTCTTCTGCATCTATTGACATTAGAAGTAAACTTATAGCTGAAGTTTTAGAAGGCTTTTGGATCTACTACAAACATATAGAAGATAAATCCTTCCTAGAACCTTATAAAAGAAGATCTATATTAATTAATAAAGAAGTAAGTATACTATCTAGTAAATCTTCAGAAAAAGCTACAGTTCTTGAAATTGATGATGAATGTAGACTTAAAGTTAAAATGGAAGATGGATCTATTAGGTTATTATCTTCTGGTGAGGTAAGCATTAGAATGTAAGGATCTATTGCAGAAAATCATACAATGTAAAATGTAGAATGTATAATTTAAAATTAAGGTGGTATTTCATACTGAAACACTTAAAATTATATTATTTAAAAACTACTTTCAGTAGTTTTCACCTTAATTCTACATTCTAAATTTTACATTTTTAATTATGCAATAGCTCCTTTATAATCATTAAATAATATATCTAATTTAATTAATAATATTTATAATACTAACTTCATTAAATTATCTGTTTGTTCATCATCACCAAGTTTGAAAACATGTGTATCAAATTTTACAAATCCCTGTTTTTCATAAAATTTTATAGCACTTATGTTGTTTTCCCATACACCTAACCAAATATAACTTAAGTTATTCTCTTTTCCAATTTCTATAGCTTTTTGCATTAACATTTTACCTATGCTCTTACCCTTATATCCTTGTAGAACATAAATCCTTTGAACTTCTAATGTATTATCATGACCTTTTTCTGTTTGTGCATTATCAAAATTAACTTTCATATATGCAACTACACCTTTATCATCTTCTACAATATAAAATTTTGAGTAATTATTTTTTACTTCACTCTCTACTTTTTCGTATGAAAAATTTTCTTTTAAATAATTTTCCATATCTTCTTTTGTATTCTCATTAGCAAATGTTTCATAGAATGTTTTTCCACTTATGTTTTTAATTTTTTCTACCTCTTTTAAACTACATTCTTTAACTAAAAATTTTCCCATAAACTGCATTCCTTTCATTTGTAATTCTTTAGATTGTTTAATATAAAATAAAAAACGTTATAACTTCATATCTTCTATGGCCTAATGATATGATGCATAACGTTAATTTATTTACCCGGCGGCAAATTTTATATTTATCTCACTATTTTTGCACAATTATAACACAAAATAATATTATTTTCAACATACCCATAATAAAATATCTTAACACTAAGAAAAACTATTTATTTTTTATAAGCCTTATATTAATTTATTTTTATGCTTTTGTACTATTTTCGTTATTTAACCTTACATTTTATATCATAGCTTTTATAAGCATATTTGGCATTATTTCTAAATTACGCACTAAAAAATACCGCATATCCATTTTGAATTATACGGCATTTTCATTAATTTAATATTTAATTTTATATTAGTAATATTTATAAATTAGTTATTTAATTTAATAGATAAACTGAAATTTATATATTTCAGCCTATTTTCAAACTAAACACAATAAAAACTAAAATCAATCGAAAAACTTCCCCTTGTAAAAATTCTCATTTCCAAGTTTCTTTGCTGTCAATCTGAACATAACGCAACCATCTGGACACACAATATCCTTGGTATATTTTCCATTGCCACCGATGTTCTCTAAATCTCCACCACTTCTGACAGCCTCCATAATTGGAAACATAATAATCATTACTTTGGAGCAAATCCCCTGCCCCTCTGTATTTACAGGACAGCCATAAGTACAGGTATACTTATCTCCGACTTCCTCACCATTTCGGCAATACCGCTCTGTGTGGTCGCTACGAAGAAATCCTGTTACCTCAATCTCAAATTCATATTCCTCATCATACCATTTTTTCATGGTTACCCTCCAAATTCTAATTTATCGAGTAGTTTAATATTCAACTAACTCATATAATTCAATTATATATCAAATAAACAATAATTCTTATATGTTTTAATGCCCAACTATTCAACTTTCAAAGATCAATTTAGTTCGCAATAATCTCAAATTTTTAACTAACTAAAAATCTATTATTTTATATCATGTAATTTAAAATAATAGCGTTTTAGAATAGAAATTTATATTGATTTTAAAATATACTAAAAAATGCACTATTTATAGATAATGTAACTATTAATACTGTAAAACATATAGCTAATCCAACTCCAAGATTAGATCCAAAATTATTTTTAAATTTACGCCCTATAACTATAGATATTAAAAATAATATTATTGAAACTATCATTGTTGGAAATGATACTCCAATTGCATGAAGTATTTCTTCACCTATAGAATTACTTCCTAAATAAGTGAATGAAAAGGCTATTCCAGATATGCTCAATATTAATGATATAGTACCTATACCTACTCTTTTAATACTCATAATTTCATATTCCTTTTAAATATAATTATTTATTTAACTCAATATAATCACTTCTCTGCATTATCAATAATTGATTCAACAAACATTGATATATCATAAGGTCCAAATTCTTTGTTTGATAAAGATGTAACTTCTATTTTAGTATCTGGGTAAAATGACGACATAAAAGCTACACCTGGATCACTACCAGTAATATAATATTTTAGTATCTTATCTTCCCTTTTTATAATCCATACTCCATACCCATAATAAACATCATTATGGACATGTACATGTGGTGTTAATAATTTCTTTGTTGTTTCTTCACTTAAAACATTGAATGATAATAATCCGTCCCATAATTTGCTTATATCCTCTGCCGTTACAAATATTCCTCCATCTCCTCCACCTATAACTGGTATTGAATATATATTAGTTTTATATTTTCCATCCTTATTCTTAATATATCCATATGCACAGTTTTTAGGTAAAATATCAAGAGAATAATAACCTGAATCAACCATATTAAGTGCATCTAAAACATTCTCTTTAATGAATTCTATAAATCTATTTTTAGTTAAATTTTCTATTACTAGAGCCAATACTATAAAGGCTGCATTGTTATAATGAAACTTTTCTCCCGGATTAAACATCATAGCTGAATTTTTAAACATTGGAATAAAATCTTTAGGTTCTCTAAGAAGATACATAGGAGTTTTTTTCCACAGCTCATCAAAATTACTTATTGTATTTTCATCAAAATAATCTGGGATTCCTGAAGTGTGTGTTAGTAAGTGATGTATAGTTACTCCTTTATCGAAATATTGTAGTTCTAAATCTAAGCAATCTTTTAATAATGTATCAAAAGTTATTACTTTACTATCAATTAATTTACATATACCTATTGCTGTAAATAGTTTAGCTCCAGATGCTATTCCAAAGCGTGTATCAATTGTATTTTCAATATTATTACTTATATCAGCAAAACCAAATGATTTTTTTAAAAGTATATTTTTATTTTCTTTAATTGATACAACTCCTGAATAGTCATTAATCTCATTTATTTTTTCTAAAATCCCATTTATATCTTTATCTCTCATTACCTCAACCTCTCAGTTTTACTATATTAGTTATACTATAAATAATAATTAAAACTTAACCACTAAATTTATTACTCATTTAAGATCATAACATCAAATTCAATTGCATTAATATGAGAAATTCTCATAAAAGAATAGACTTTTCTAAATCCTACTCTTTCATATACTTTTATTGCACGTTTATTGAAACTTGCTACTGTTAAACGAAATTCTTTCACATTAAATTCCTCTCTAGCAAAATCTAATCCTATTTTTAAAAATTCTTTTCCAAGTCCTTGTCCACAAAATTCTGGATTTATTCCTAACCCTATATCCATTATACTTTTATTATTGTAAACACCGTATTTATGGCCAATTGGAACTTGAGCAGATCTACCAAAGCAATAGTATCCAACTATACTATTTTTCATATCTACTGCTGAATAATAATCCCCATTAAGAAGTTCCCTTATACAGTTATTATTTCCATCCAAACTATAAATTGAGTAAGGTTCTTTATAAATCCATTTAGAAATTTTTCTTGCTTCATTATCAGTAACCTGCTTTATTATTATATTCATATATAATCACCACTTAAAAATTTTATAAAACCCTCTCTTATATACTCAAATCTTTTTACAATATGAATTTTATTTAATGGTTTTCTTTGCTCATCAAACAAGTCCCATAGCCCCATTAGTTACTCCTACAAATCTACCATTATTATAGTTACTTTAAATAATTATTTAGTAACTACAAAAGTACCCTGATGAAAAATCATCTTCCAAATTCCATCAATATATCTCCATACTGAGCTACGAATTGATGATGTTTCAGCAATTGATTTTCTAGTTTAAAAATTAAATCTTCAATACTATTCATATTATAAATATCCAACTTTCCATTTAATCTTTAATTTTTTATAATAAATTATAGCTATAGATTTAAAAGAAGAAAGTACAATTTAATTTTATTTACTTATTTTTAATGTTTCAAAGATATGATAAAAGGTTAAGCAAAATATTCTGATTTAAAAATACTGTAATAAAGTATATTAACCTCTTTATTATTTAAAAATTTTAATTTTTCTCTTCTAGTGAACCTATATTTAAATCCACACTTTTCATTTACTCTTTTAGAGTTGTTATTAAAATCAAAATGACCACACCAAATTAAATCTAAATTTAATTCGTTAAATCCATAATTAAGCAAACAATTTACAGCTTCAGGTACATAGCCATTCCCCCAATATTTAGGATTCAAAACGTATCCTATTTCTCTTTGTGATAAATTATTCAAATTAATATCAGGCTTTCTCCTATGCAATCCAATGCTACCAATAACTTTATCTTCAGATTTTAAGACTATAGCATAAGTATCATTATTACGTATGAACATTTTTATTTTTTCTTTACTTTCATTTTCATCTTTATGAGGTGACCACCCCGCATTTGGACCTACTAAATTACTTTTTGCGTATTCATATAAATCCTTACTATCACTTTCCTGCCATTGTCTTAATATCAGTCTATTGCTTGTTATTTTTTTCATTTAACATTCCCCTTTTACCAATGCATTAATACAATTATAAACTAATTAACCATATAATTACATATATTTCTTTATAATAACTATTAAATTTTCGATAAACTATTTTAATAATTATCTATAACTAATTTAAAATTATTTTTCTTATATTTAATAGATTTCTTATATATCCTCTTATATTTGATAGATTCTTATATAATTTGAAAATTTATATTTCAATAAAAAATACCGCATATTCACTTTTGAATAATACGGCATTTCATAAAATAATATTTAAATTTACTTCTTAGTTCATTAAAATCAATTATATAAAACTTTATTTTTTTAATTATATAATTTATTGTTTTTTTATCATCTAACCTTGTAATCCATTTTCTTGACGTTCCATATTTTCAATAACAACATCATATATATCCCCTAATGAAGCAGCATATTCAAGTACTTTCCATGGAGTATTAGTATGAAAATGAATCTTTATTAAGTCTTCATCACCAACTGCAAGTAAACAGTCACCTTCAATATTTTTAGTTATATATTCATTTATTTCATCTTCAGAAAGATCATGCCCTTCAATTAATAACTGAGTATCAAATTTATATTCAAGCATATTTTATTCTCCTTTTAAACTTCAAATTCAATTTATATATTAGATAGGTAAAAATTTTACCTTATCCTATTATGGATAGATTATAACATATTTTTCAAAATATATACACTTAAAAGAGTATCAATACTATATTTATTAATTAACCTATAAATATAATTTCAATGAATAAACTAGTTACATTGAATAATTTAAATCATACTACTTTTTTTCATTTAACTTTTTCTCATATTGGATTAGAGTTACTTCAATTACTATTACTAATACCCATAATATAAATTTCAATATACTATGCTCCATATAGAAATTAATTATATATAGTAGAAAAATAGCAAGTACTAAGGCTAATATTGTAATTTTATATTTTTTAAATTTATTAAATAATTTACTCATAAACCTCTCCTAATTTAAATTTTACAATTCTACTACATATGAATTGTAAAATATTTTCCAAACACAATTTATTCAATAAAAAGCTACTTTTATTATTTAATTGCTGATATAATATTAAAGCGAATAATAAGCTGAAATTTCTTTATTCTATTTTATCTCTTTTAAGTGCTGAAGATGTATTCCTATATGACCAATTCCAAGCATTATTACAGATATAATCATCCAAATTACTTTTCCATATATGCCAAGTAGCAAAAATGCAATAACAGGAAGCGTTGCTCCAGGAACAGGAATACCACAAAAACTACGATAGAAAACCATTAAAGTATGCTCTCCTGTGAAATACCTAACCCAATATATTTCATATAGAATCATCAAAATTAATGATATAATCAGCCATAAACTCCACAAAGAAAATGTAGTAATATTGAAATCTGAAAAAATTAAAGCACAACCTGTCACCGCTACTTGTCCAACTCGCTCAAATATTAACAATATTTTATTTTCATTGCTATAATCATAATTTTCTGGCTGATGCTTTGTCCATATAATATTAGGTATAAATAGCATCAACAAATAAATTAATCCTACATATGAAAACCCTAAATGTCCTAACATAGAATTTCCTCCAAAATTCAATTTATATATTCAACCTAATTATACCATTTCATCAAATATATTCCATATACTATTTATATGCTGTAAATAAAATTTACTTATCAGTTTCCATTAATACACAAATCAAACACCCTATATTATTTTAAGTAACATTGATAGTATTTAAAGTAATTTAAATTTGCTTCTTGTTATCAATTGCGTCTTTAACTTCATTTAATTTTTTAATAATTATGCATGTACATACTACAATAACTCCACATAATGTCATTAATCCTGTATATGTAAACATATGATAAGATATAGTAACAGCATCTCCTACAAATATAAATTGTCCTATAATTTGCATTATAAACATATTAAATATATAAAATAATACAACTGCCCCTATTCCTTTTAAAATAGTATTCATTCAAATTCCCCCTTAATTATAAAATATTCAATCTAACTTTATATCTATTATCTTTATACATTACGCTTCATTTTAAAAATTATTTTTTATATTATCAATATTATAGAACTATGTATTTATATCCAATTAGGAACTGTAAACCAAATTATCACCAATATAATTACACTGCTTATTCTATTTACAATAAGATAAGAATCACTTGGTTCTACATCTTTATATTTCCATCCCTCTGACATTTTCCATGATAATCTAGGATTAAATATATTAATTAGTAGCATAATACTAGCAATTATTTTTATAAAAATAATTTTCTCCTTTTTACTTAAAAATCAATTTAAACTTACTTTTCTCATTAAAAATTCTTATATATCCAACACTTATTTTATATTTAACTGTATTACTAATTTTAAAATAATATTATTTTAAATTTCTATATTCATCTTCAATAATACTCATATTAATCAAAGACCAATATTGTCCATTTATTTTTCTACATTCTCTAAAGGTTCCTTCAATGATAAAGCCAGCTTTTTTATAACAAGCTATTGCAGCCTCATTAAAATCAAATACTCCTAAATCTACCCTATGTAAATTTAATTTATTAAAAGCAATGTCCAAAACAGCGTTAATCATTTGAAGT
This sequence comes from Clostridium sp. D46t1_190503_E9, assembly GCF_015555225.1. NCBI lineage: Bacteria > Bacillati > Bacillota > Clostridia > Eubacteriales > Clostridiaceae > Clostridium > Clostridium sp. D46t1_190503_E9. The sequence continues at coordinate 25,180 of NZ_JADNKB010000017.1, read as the reverse complement.
CCTATTCCCTTATTTCTATATTCCTCTTCACCTATAAGAACTCTTCCTATTCTAGCAGACATATTTACTCTATCTATTCCCAATAACTGAATATGACCAACTACTCTATTACTTTCATTTATCTTAGCACTAAACATTAAATTTAAAGGAGTCTCTTTTAACATAATATCTGTATCATTTTTAAGTTGTTTTTCTAATAATTCAAATGAATATGATGGACCTGCCCATTGAAGCAAGAATTCTTTATTAGGAATCCAAGAAATTAACTGAAGAATTTCCTCATATTTAAATCTTTCAAGTTTTATTTTCATATTTCTCACCTTCATTTATATAATCATTATCATTTCAATATTATTGGTGGTATCACTTGATATTTTATTCACTATTTAAGTTCTCAATAAACTTCTTCGATTCCTTTGCTATTTTTTCGTACTCAATATCATGAACGTAATGAGAACAATCTAAATAAATTAATTTGCCCTTTTTAAGATTTCCTATAGTATTTTTGCTAAAACTTTTCCATTCATCTTCATTCCATCCAGTTCCTTGTCCATTAGATACAAATGCTAATATTGGAGTATTAGGTAATGTATTTTTAGATACTTTAATTGCACTTTCCTTTATTTCTTTAGCTTCAGCTATCATTGTATCTGTAGCAGTTCTTCTATAAAAAATAATTTTGTATAATTGTTTTTCATCATCCGTTAATGTTCCATATTTTATAGCATCACTTTCTGATAAACCAGGTATTAATCTTGTAAGTCCAAGTTTAGCTGCAAAATTTCCTAATTTTATCATAGGCATATTAATTTTATATCCATTATAAGAATCTGGAACTGCCATATCTAGTCCTACAATTCCTTTTATTTCATCCAGATATTTTTGAGACCAATGTAACGCTTCAATACCAGACATTGAATGTGGAAATAAAATAAATGGCCCTTTGATTTTAGCCTTAGCCAATGTCTCTCTTGTTTCATTTAATACAGTATCAATATCTCTATTAGTATCAACAACATCACTAAAACCATATCCTGCTTTTTCTACTACTACAATCTTATAATCATCACTTAATAATGAGTATAAAGATTTAAAATCTAGAACTGGAGAGCTTGTACCTCCACCAGACATAAAGACTAATGGAATGTCGCCCTTTCCTTCACTATATACGTGTATTTTATGACCATTTACTTCTATCATACTTCCATTTGGAACAAATAATTTATCCTCTTTTGTTAATTTAATTTTATGATTTATGTAACTAATAATCATAAGTAAAAACACAACCACAACAAAAGCTTTGATTATATGCTTACTAATCTTAAATATACTCTTCATTTATTCTCCTCATAATATATACTTTTTAAGCTAATACACTACTCATAATATAAGAAGTTTTTAAGTAAATAAAGACGATTATTTTTCTTATACACTTTTTATACCTTCTTATCAAACACAAATATGCAAATTTTGCTTCATCCTCACTATATTAAGCTAATGAATTTGCCATCTAATTCTTTAACACTTCTTATCCAAATTAACTTATCTTCATAAGATAATAGTATATTTTCGTATTTATCTCTTTTCATTTCAAAATTCTTTGTCCACATAAACATATTTTTTAACATTTCTAAGGTAGGCTTGTAATTACATTTTTCTATTCCAAGCCTTTGCTTAAAAAAGCGTGTAATTATTCTTACCCTTCTAATATGTAATGGAGTATCTAGGAAAATAATTTTATCTGACATATCAAATAAACATTTTTGACTTTCTCTATAAGTTCCTTCAATTATCCACTGACCTTTTTTGTCAATTTCTAAAATTCTATTTAATTGCTCAGAATCTGAGCGTTTATATCTCTCTTCCCCTTCTCCTCCCCATGCTATGCTATCACCTTCATAACAAGGGATATTGTATTTTAAAGACAATTTTCTTGAAAGTGTTGTTTTTCCACTTGCAACTATACCAAAAATCAATATTTTCATATGTTCTCCAATCACACTAAATCCAAATATATAGCTTATAAAATAAGTAACCCATTTTCATCGTACTTAAAATTAGGTCCCCATGCAACTTCCCAATAATAACCATCAAGATCAGCAAAATACGCATGATATCCACCCCAAAATACATCTTGAGGTTCTTTAGCTATAGTTGCTCCAGCATTCCTAGCTAACTCAATAACTTTATCAACATCTTCCTTAAACTCCACATTATATGCTAATGTAACACCTGAAAACCCATTATTTATTTTAGGAGGATTTTCTTCATTTATATCTTCAGCCAATAAATCTAAAGGATAAAGTTCAAATTTTGTTCCTGCTGTATCAAAGAACACTACTTTTGGATTATTTTCCTTTTCATCAGTTTTAAATCCAAGTCCATCTCTATAGAACTTTATAGATCTTTCCATACTTCTTACCCCTAAACAAATACATGTGATTTTATTCATTCTTAATTCTCCTTTTACACAATATTGTTTATAATTTCACTTAATTAAAGCTTATTCAAAGTTAAATTTACATAACAAGTTTTAAATTTAAAAATAATTATAGTTTATCTATTAAAGTATTCCATGTAAGTTCTAGAACTCCTGTCATATTCTTGGGCTCATTTGAAACATAAGTTACAACTGCATTCTTATCTGGCAAAATCACTACATAATTACCATATAATCCATCCATACGATATGAACCATTATATGAATTCATCCAAATTTGATAACCATACCCCTGAAGATGATCTGCAGTAGCAAAATGTGCATTAAAATCATTCGTTTTTATTTGAACAGATGTTGCCTCTTCTATATAACTTGAAGGAATAAGTTGCTTACCATTCAAAACTCCTTTATCAAGTATTAATTGCCCAAATCTAGATAGCTCATCTGCCGTTAAATATAGTCCAGAGAATCCTTGTGGAATCCCTTTTGGACATTTATCCCACTTAGGTTTTGGTATTTCTAAATATTTAAATACTTTTTCATTTAAATATTCATCTAAGTCACTTCCTGTTGTAAGACTTATAATCTTTGAAAGCATGTAAGTTGCTGAATTATCGTATGTGAAATGGGTGCCTGGCTTAAATAATATAGGTTCATCGAAAAATAATTGAGATATATCCCATTTCCTACCACTATTCCAATCAGCCTGCATTACTGGACACTCTGCATGTCCACTCCCCATACAAAGCAAATCATGAATAGTCATTTCTCTTAAATAATTATTTATACGTATACTTTTAATATCAGGGAAAAAATCTATAACACGATCCGTAATTTCAAAATATCCTTCATTGATTGCAATTCCTACAGCCATTGATGTAAATGTTTTACTTACAGAATATAAAAGGGTTGGTTTTTCTTCTTCAAAATCAAATTTTGCAATTATATTACCATTTTGCCTAACAACAATATTAAGTACATGAAGATTTTGATCTTTCACTGATAATATTAAATCATTCAATATTTCATTACTCATTTCACCTTTCTCCATTCATAATATATTTTTTATTCATTGTATAGCCATCATTAAAAGCACTACGAATACTGATAATCTATCATAACCATATAGAACTATTAGTTAATTATAGCATATTTATCCAAATAAGATTATTCAATTTGTTCTAAAAAATTTATTAATTACTTTGTATAAATTCAAGTTGATTTTATATTTGAATTTATAATTAAAAAATACCGTATATTCTTTTTTCCAATAATACGGCATTTCGATTTAATTCCAAAGAAGAAATTATCTTTAATACGCTTCTTCTAATCTAAACTTACTTTTCATTTATTTATAATTTATATTCTATAACTATCTAACATAAATCTTTTGTTTCATTAACAAGATCTTCAAGTATCTCTAATCCTCTTCTTGTATTATTCTCATTAGAAGAAAGTAAAGTAATAACCTCATCTATTCTTTTCTTATAATCTACTGGTTTAATTTTAAAAGTATCTATCATTTTTACAGCTTTTTTCTCATTGATACAATATTCATTATTTAAAGCAAACAAAACTTGATTTAATGAAGAAATACTTCTAAAACAATGTCCACAAACATATGAAATATCATCCTTATCTATATTTGATTTAGTAAACATCAAAGAAAAAGATGCTTCAAACATATAGCAACCAATTATTGCATTCTTTAAATTTTCTGGATATGGTATAGTTTTTGCTTTTAGTTCTGATATTTTGTTTTTAGGATCATCTAATACTTTGCAAATTGCTACTTCTCCCATATACATAGCATTTAAATAGGCATGTGGATGTCCTGTCTGATAATTTGATGAAATCTTTCCATTTAAACAATCATTAATTACTTTAGATACACGATTTATATCACGAAATATGAAATCTACATGGTATCCTTGAATTATTAACCATCCTCCAGCATTTACCCATGGTCCCCACTCTCCTAATGAACTAACTAAATTTTTTCTATGTTCATCATCTAGTTTTGTAGCAATTTTATCAATTTCATTTACATTAAATCTCTCTGATTCATCATAGTATATTCCAATATCAATATCAGAATCTTGGTGATTTGTACCTCTTGCCCTTGAACCTCCTAGAACTACCCCTACAACACCAGGAATATTTTTTAGCTCGGTAGTTATGTTATTTAGAATTTTTTCGATAACCATATAATCATTTCCCCCCTTATATATGCACATTTAATTATCAAATTAACGAATTTCTATTTATTGATTATGATTCATACAATCATTGGTTAATTATAGTATTATTCAATTTCAAAAACAAATTTAATTAATTTATTTGAACTAAATTCAAGTTACTCTTATATTTTTACTACATTTATCACAAACCCATTTAGCATTAAATGTTTTCCAGCTAAGCAAAAACCACGAAATCATAATATAGAATATTAAACATAAAACTTCTAAAAAGAAATTTTTTATATGAATTAAACCAGACATAATAAATAATGTTATAAAATAAATATACAATCTTATAGAATTACTTATATCCCCCCTTAGCTTTCTATTTTTTATTTTTAATGATTCTAAAAAATATTTTAAAATCCACCAGCAATTATACCAAATCTAAAAATCATAAATGTCATAATTAATATATTAATTACATACCCAATTATTAAAGCTATCCATTTTTTATAATTCATTTTTCCTTCTATACTCCTATATGTAAAAAATCCAATTATAATTATTATTCCAAGCAATATTAAAATATAAAACATATCAAATTTAAAACTCTCTGATGTTATAACATTTAAGAATTCTAAACTTGTAGCTCTATAAATACTATTTATCATGTTATATGTCATATCTGCTATTGGCACAACAATCCCTTGAGTAATAAAAATCATAATAATAATTTTCCATATCTGTTTTTTCTCAATAAAAAATGATAATGCAATTTGAGCAGTCATTGCAATTAAACAATATTTAATATATCCTGAATACATAAAATACCCCAAAAATAACATTGCAAAAACTACTTCCATATGCAAATCCTCCTAAATAGTCTTTACGCTCCTAATTAAAATTCTAATTCACTTATAGTATATTTTGTAAATATCGTATTATTAGATTTTTAAAGAGCAAACTTTCTTAATTAGTTCTTAATTATTATAAATTGCATTATTATATTCAAATTGTACACTAAAAATACCATACACTCTTTTTAATAATACTGTATTTTTCTAATTTATTATTTAGTTTTATCTTCGTAACATATTTTAACTATTCATTTAGCCTTATGCTATTTTTAGTTTTTTTCATTAATATACTAATAATTACGTAATACATAAAGATAACTATTCCAACAATTGAACTAAACCATTTCACATAATCATAATATCCTATAATGCAAAGCAACACAGTTAATACAATTAACGCTCCAAAACCACTTCGTTGTATAAATTTTTTCTTACTAACAATTCCCATTCCTACAATACCTAACAATATTGTAATTGGAATATGTATCATCCAAATCATGCCTGCCACCTTTGAATGTATAGCTAATAACAGTAATAATTCAATCCCTAATGGAATAAATGCTAATATTTTTAATAAAGATTTCATATTATTCCTCCTTCCTTCTTTTTTCACTTGACTAGCTTGACTATACTATTACGAGTTAATTACAAAATATTTTGTAATTACCGTACTTTTCCTTCGTCTACATTATCACTGTAATATTTTATATAATCATTACTAAATACAGGATTAAATTCACGAATATTAATAATGATTCGCTTTTTAGGGTTGTAGATAATTCAACTATATTATAAAAATTCTCTTAATAAGTTACTATACATTTCTCTTTTATACTGATAAGATAACAGCTATTCTACTATTACCCTAAATATACTTGATGTATAATTCCCTTCACTCCAATATCCATTAACTTCATAAATATATTCTCCTTTTTTATCTGGTAAGGTTATATTATTTATTGTTTTTGAAGAATCAAATTTTATAGTTTTAGCATTCATAGAATCGCCAACAACCCATGACCTTAAAATTATTTCAGGAGGAGCTGACTTAAAAGTAACTTCAACTTCGCTATTAGGATTTGCAGAAAACCTTGAAACTTCCATTCCAGCATCATATGATGGACCTACTAAATAACTACTTCCTGCTTTTTGTCCTTTTGGTAAACTTCCAGACCATGTATGTTCTCCAATACTTGTAGGAACAGTTTTCCCATTGTATTTTATAGTTACAGATGGCCTTTTCATAGGTATATCACTTGTTATTTTTGCATAAGCATAGCTAGATATTATCCATACTATAAATATACAAATAAATAATTTTACTAAGAACTTTCTACTTTTTAAATTCAATATGATCACCACTTTTTTTATTTTAAGAGTTATGGATTAAAAATATTTTTATTAATAAATAACCTAATCAAAAATTTATTTTAGTAAATAATAATTCTTTATTAATTACTAATATGATATAATATACTTAATATATTTTATATAAAGGAGGATAATAAAAATGAAATATTTTATTATTGAAGGTAAATTAAACAGTTCCGTTGAAATAGATGAAAGTGTTATGAATAAACATATAGCTTATTCTCAAAAAGCAATAGAAAAAGGTGTAACTTTAATAACAGGACTTAAAGAAGATATGAGTGGCGGAGTTTTAATTATGAAAGCAAATTCACTTGAGGAAATAGAAAATTACTTAAATTCTGATCCACTTAAAACTGCTGGTTCTCAAGAATATCGTATTCTAGAATTTACACCTCATTATACTCTTCCTCAAACTAATGAATGGTTTGAAAGATAATTTTCTTATAAATTTAAATAAACAACTGATAATATTAAGATATTAGTACATTTTTAAGGAAACCTAGGGATTTCCTTAAAAATGTTCATGATTTACAAGTATTATTAATTAAATTACTAAACATTTATATTTATTATAAATCATGACTATCCATATCTATATCAAATATATACATATATGATTCGCCATCATCAATATATTTATCTTCTCCATGTCCAAAGTTATATCCTATTAATGTCAAATTCAACACTTTCTCATTTCCGATATTAGATATTTTAAATTTAAAAATTGCATCACCAGAATATAATTTATCTCCTCTTATTTTATATGAAGAAACTCCATCCTTGCCATCACTTCTATATTCCTTAATTGATGTTTCTGAAATATCCATATAGTCCTTTGAATTTAGTTTTTCTGCTATATTTATCTCTGAACTTATATTACTACCAGTATATAAATGCCATCTTCCTTGTAACTTTGCTGGAGATAAATAACTTCTAAAAAAGTACACTAACACGCAGCATGTTACTAATAAATAAAGGCTTCTTCTTAAATTCTTTACCATATAACTCCCTCTTTTAAAATTTATTCATCATATAATTTCTCTATCTTATTTATATAATTGCTACCTAATCCATTTAAATACCTATCAATAGGTAACCTCTTCATTCTCTAATACATAATATAAAACTATAAACTTCTTTCAAAAAATCTAAGTTTCTTCTCCAAAAAAGAAATCTATCAATTAAAATTATATATATTTTACATTTTAAGTTAATTATAGCATATTTCGTAAGCACATTGTTGATTGATTTCCATTATAATTCTTAAATATTAATTATATTTTGTTATATATTCTTAGTTTTTCGTCTACTTCTCACTTTAATCAACTAACAAGTAAGATAGAGCTTATCTAGTTTGCTTTGAAATTTCGTTTTCTATGAAATCTTTAGAAATATACATTGATTTTATGATAGGTACGAATCGCCTATATTGAGTAGTTCCTTTGTCATACTTGCTTTGAGCTTTTTCTGTTTTATTTATAATCGAAATCACGGGTGGTAATGCTTTTTCTAAATCAAACAAAGTATATTGATCCTTATTACAATCATCTTCTATCAAAGCCTTTGAAATACATAATGCCTTAATTCTATTGGTTAAAAGAGAATGCTGGGACGTACCTTCTGCAAATTTTAACTGCATCTTCTTACAATTACTGATAGTAGAAGATATTAACTTTAAAGCATCCTCTAATTCCTTTTGTAAATAAATTTCCATATATTACTTCACCTCAAATTCTAACTTATATAATTTTAAGTTAATACTATTATAAATAGATTATATCATAATTTAAAATACCTTTTTTATTCAACAAAAAACAAATCTTCTGAACTGGTTCATAATAATTTGAAATCACTCATTATAGTTTAATTGAACACAAAAAATACCGTATATTTTTTTAGAATAGTACGGTATTCTAATGCTTTACTAATATATTTATAATCATGATATTCTAAAATACATTTCTGGTGTATCTTCATTAATAGTTTTAAATTCATATCCTTGATCTTTATAATAATCTATTATATTAGTGAGTGCCTCGCAAGTATTTTTATTCATATCTGTACAATGCATAAGTAAATTTATAGTTTTCAAATCTTTACTTCCTTTAATTGCATTCCTATATAGTGCATCTTTCGATTGTTTTGGATTTAAACCATCAGAGTTGTCTAGATTCCAATCATAAACTTTAAGATTATTTTCATGTAATCTATTTAAAAGATTTTTATTTAAATGTTTGTAACTACCTCCTGGAAATCTAATTATATTAGGTGAAACACCTACTACCCTATTTATCTCATTTCTACAATCAATCATTTCTTTCATAAATCTATCTTCATTACAATAAATACAATTATATTTATGAGTAAATGTATGTAACCCTATGCTATGTCCTTCATCATTCATTCTTTTTAATACATCTTCCCTATCCTGAATTTGATTACCAATTACGAAAAATGTTGCTTTTACCTCTTTTTCTTCTAATACATCTAAAATTTTGCCTGTAACTGTATAACTAGGTCCATCATCAAAAGTTAGATATATAACCTTCTTTTTATTACTAACATCATTTTCATTTACTTCACTTTCTTCTATTAATGAATTTACAGAGATACTTCTCATATCTATTTTAAACATAAAGCTTAAAATAACTGCACTTACTAAGATAGCTAGAAAAATCTTTACTTTATATCTCATATTCATTTTCTCCTTTTTGATTTATTAATTAGTCTATTATAAGACTCATTATATTTTATAATTTACTCTTTCACACTTTTTATTTATGGTAATTTAAAACATCACTGGCAGTTGTTCATTTTTTTAAGTCTTTCAGATAATCATTTTTATACTAAGTGCATAATCTATATAGTCCATTTATAACGTGTTTAATTTATAAATAGAAAATACCGTATATTCATTTTTGAATATACGGTATTTGTATAAATACTACTTTTATATAGATTTTTATTAACTAATTATATCCTTTAAATGGCTTTTGCTCTGCATAGTATGGAGATATATTGCCATCTATATTAGTAACTTCTTTTCCCTCTTCTGAAAGACCAATAATATCAAAATCTGAACCCTCAAATTTATCCATATAAACAAGCCATATTCTTGTACCATTTGCATTAATTATTTTTGCTTCATCTTCTATATTTCTTTTTTTCTCAATAATTTTGACTTTACTTATATCAGGGTTCCCAATTAATCCAAAATATATTGGAATTTCAGTCTTTTTTATAGATGGAAAATAATTGTATGATAAACCAAGTTTTTCTGATGTAAATTTTATATCTCCTTGCACACCACTGTAAACTGTTTTGTACCCACTAATTCCTTTACTTACAATCGCAGTATATAATGTATTACCATCAGAAGTATAGCTAAATACTATACTACCTTTATCATTTTTTTCCTCATGAATGATACTTACTTGTTTTGAGCCTAATACATTTATTGCCTCTTCAATTGTTTTTGCACCACTGTTAAACTTAATAAGTAAAAATAAAGAAACAACTATTAATATAAATGTAATCAAAATTACCTTCTTTTTCATAAATCCCCTTTCAAACATCAATCTAGAACCTTATAAAGTAATCATCTTCTTTAACAATATCTTCTGAATCATCCTTAGATGCTCCTATTGAAATTAAATACTTATAAATTAGAGATACGCCATTTTTCACTAAATCATATACAGCATCCCTAATTTTCCTCTCTCCCCTTACAAGTTATCTTTTATGGTACCATGTATATATAACTTTTTTGCATGGTAAAAGGTGAAAATACAAATTAAAATTTTTATTATTTGTTATTCAATATCGAAGGTATTCTAATTAACTATTTCTAATTGCTGATAATCTTTTTTATGAATATCTCAAACGAGTAACATTATAGCTATAAAATAAATAAATAGTTAATATTAATAAAAAGCTAAAAATAATTATAACTTTTTTCTTTGTAGTTATATCTTCTCCATTATCCATAATCTTTCTGTTTATAACACCAGTAAAGAACGGCATAATATAAATAAATACTAATAATCTTTTATTAATTGAGTAGATTAATAGCAATAATGTAAATAAATTTATTACTATTGCTGACATTACTGGATTTTTATATAGTATTTTATTCATAAATTTATCTCCATATAAGAATTATCTTCTTGCCTTTCCAGATATATAATCTATACTAAGCTTTATTACTTTAGTTTTAGCACTAGCGTTTTTGATGTATCCTTTACCCTTTTCAATATAATCTTTTGAGTATTTATTAATTAATTCTAAAAAAGCTTCATTCTTTTCATCTTGAAAAACTTCTTTTGCTCTTCCAAATATTATTACACTTTCATATTTGGTGCTAAACTTATCTGGTAATAAATCTGTTTGTCCAACTACACAAAATGATACTTTATCATTATTCTTTATATTTTCCAACTTATGTCCTTCTACTGCGCTATGAAAATATATTGCATTATTTGCATAAACATAACTTAATGGAACTCCATATGGATATCCATTTTCATCTACTGTAGATAAAATTCCATATTCGCATTTTTTTAATATATCTATTGCTTCTGAAGTTTCAATTTTTCTATCTTTTCTTCTTATTTCTTTAAACATATTTATTCCTCCATAACCACATTCAATTTATGTAAATAGAATCTAGTCAAATAATGTTTTCCAATTTGAACTTCTATATGCTTCAAAGCACATTTTGATTTGCTCTTCGTTATTTTTTTCTGTTGCTAATAATGGTAAGTTATCTAATGAAAAATAATCACTTTTTATTGTTTCAATATTTTCCTTAAATTCTCCATCTATTAAAGAACATAATACAAAAACTTTGCACACTTTATATGCATATACAGGTAAATTATGCTTTTCTCTATCTTGAACAGCAATTATCGTATCTGCTTTAACATTTAAACCTGCCTCTTCCTTGACTTCTTTTATTGTATTTTCCTTTACTGATAGATCTACATCTACCCAACCACCTGGCAATGACCAAGTACCATTGTTTTCTTGAACTAATAAAATTTTATTATCTTTAAATATTGCTGCTCTTGTATCTAATTTAGGAGTTTGATATCCAATTTCATTACAAAACAAGTCCTTTACTTTTTCTAAAGGTATATCTGATTGTAAACTTATCATTTCTGCTGAAATTTCTCGAATTCTTTCAAAACGTTCTATATCAAACTTATCTTTACTATAATAAAGACCTCCTTGTGCAATACTTTGTAATTCAATAGCCCAATCTAATATCTTATTATTCATTTTTATTCCTCAACCTCTTTATAAATTTATATTTGTTAATTATCTTTAAATTCCTTACATAATATAAATATTTATTTAATATATATCTAAAGAAAGGATGTGTATTTTAAGTGAAGAAAATCTATAAAACCATTATAATATCAATAATACTTTTAACTATATGCACAACATTAGGATATGTATATTCATATATAAGAAAAGAAAGTTCTATATCCAAATTAAGTAAACTAGATAATCTAGAAACCACTAAATCCATTGATGAAAATAATGATGCATCAAATGCAACTCTATTAGATACTATTAAAGATGTAACTAGTGATAATTTATCTACGCCTTTTTCATCTGATATAGTTATATATAATAGTCATCCAGACGAAAATTATGAATCTGGTATTAAAGTAACTGATTTAGGCGCTTTAATTAATCATGAACTTAATACTGAAGGCTTAAACAGTAGTTTTATTAGCTCCCAATCAAATATAGAGTATATAAGTTCATATAAAATTTCAAATGAATCTATAACTGAAAATATACCTGGATATGAAAACACAATCCTTTTAGATATTCATAGAAGTAGTAGTGATTCTTTTGAATCTGATTCTAAAATGATTACTTTTGTCCTTGCAAAAGATAATCCACATTTTGAAGAAAATAATAAATTTGCAGAACAACTAGTAAATGAAATTTTAAAATCTGATAAAGTAAAAGCATCAATATATTATTATGATATTACTACTGAATATTTAAGACGTAATCAAGAATTATCTAACAATTCAGTAATAGTGGAAATAGGCACTGATAAATCAAATGATAATTTTATTCAAGAATGTGTAGATGTACTTGTAGGCTCATTAAAAAATATTAAAAATTCTTAATTTAATTATACTTATAGGCTTACTGCTATCTTATATTTAGTAAGCCATTACCCTTTTCAATAATAATTTATTATATATTTCCATAAAGTTCTAGATATATTTTAGCATTTCCTCTACATCACATCCATTTAATGAGTACCACGTAATTCTTTCCCATATATCACCTATATTATTATCTTTAAACACTTTTGCACTAAAAAAATCCTCTAAGCAATCATAATTATAAGCTTGCGATCCATCCTCAACCAATCCATACCAATAAATTTCTTTATTATTATCCTTGTTTGAAGTTTTACCTAACCAACAATCTTGATATTCTATATCATCATCAATACAAAAATTCATTTCAATACACGTATTATTCTCTAATACATTTACATTAAGAATTCTTATTAAATCCGTTAATTTAATTTTCATCAGACTGTCTCCTTTACTAAATTTAAGATTCTTTTATTCCAAAACCTATCCATCTACCATCAATATCCTCAATAACAAATTCTTTATTATGATAATCAGTCTTTGATAATTGACGAACAACTTTAGCTCCTGATTTTTTAAATTCCTCTTGTAAGATTGCTTGATTATCTGTTATAAAATACGCATCATAACCATATCCATATAACTTTCTATTTGGAATCACTTCTTGTCCATTTGACTTTGTTAAAATAATTTCAGTATAATTGCGATACAAGCAAATATGCGGCTCATTTACATCAAGATATTCTTTCACTGTGAATCCTAATACTTCTTTATAATAAGCTGCTGTCCTTTTTATATCAGGCGTTGGGAAAACACAATGTGACATATATAAAATTTCTTTCATGATATCAACTCCTATATGAAAATACTAATCCAAGCTGCTCTATAATAAATATATTCTAAAGTCATTTTATAATATTATCATCTTGCAGCACTTGTCCATAATTTCATTAACTAAATCTTCATCAATATTTTTAATTGATATTAATGGTTTTGGTTCAAAGTAACTATCATTAATACTCTTTTCATACCAAGTAACATCATGCCACTTTCCAAATTTATATCCAGTATTATGATAAACTCCTAGCTTCTTAAATCCAAAATACTCATGTAACTTCTCACTATTCAAATTATTAGAAGTAACTCCTCCATAAAGATTTTTGATATTTTGTAGTTTAGATATTTCAATTAAAGCTGTATAAAAAGCTTTTCCAAGCCCATAACCTATATATTTATTATCAATATAAACAGATAATTCAACATTCCACATATAAGCTGCTCTTTCCTTATGTCTATATGAATACACATATCCAATTATTTTTTCATTTAAAGTACAAACTAAATAAGGATAATCTTTGGATATCTTTCTAATACGATCTTTGAATTCATCAACTGTTGGTACTTCATATTCAAAAGTTATTACTGTATTCTTTATGTATGGTGTATATATTTCTAATATTTCTTCTGCATCATTTTCATTAGCCATTCTTATTTTTATATCCATTATGTCCTCCTAATGATCTAATAATTTATTTTTCCTCCTCACTTTTTTTATCTATTATTTCCTTTATTTGAATATTTAATTTTTTCACTTCATTTTTAAGTCTTTTTTGAATAATCAATACTCTGAATATAAATATTACTAAAACTATTGGTATAACTAGTTCTAGTAAAGTAACTAACCATTTCATACCTATTCCCCCTTAATAGTTTTTCTATTGTAATTTTTAAAATTCAATTTTTTTATCTATTCTTTTTATAAATATATAAATATTACACTTCTTTTGATAATTATACCACAATTTGGAATATATTATTTATTCCATTTATTTTATTTTTATTATCATTTACGAGTATATTTTTTAAGAGTTAATTTTAAGAACTTTATATAGGTTACATCATTAAAACAAATATTATAAATTTAAATAAAGTATCATTTATAATTTAATAAAATATCTGAAACTATACTAAAAGTACTATTACTTAATATTAATCTCAAAGGGGCTCGCGAAACGCGAGGTCCTTTGAGATTTAGATATCTCTCGTGTTAAAGTTAATCTGATATTGTTAGTTCAATTAAAACTATATTTGAATCATTTAAATACATCTCATGTTAATGTTAATCGTTTTAGTTAATCTATCTAATGTCATTTCAACCATATTTAAATACATCCATGTTAATGTTAATCTACTTTAGCTTTACTATCTGCTAGCAAATTAACATTATTCAAATACATCTAAGGTTAATTTGAATTTAAGTGTTTCTTAAATTATATATTTTAGCAAAATCCATGTAAATACTAGAATTAATAAGACTTTTACCATCCGTATTAAAAGTGAATGAAATTTATTTATATACCATCCTTAATTATAAATATTTAATATTTGTTATTAAACTCTATCTCTATATAAGTTATAACATATTTTGTAAAACTACATTCTATTAATTCTATATGGAATAAACATAATATTTATTATATAATATATTTAAAGTAAATATTTGTAATAAGGTGTTGCAAATGAAATTTTCTAAATTAATCGCACTATGTACATTAAGTATATTTTTAATTGGTTGCAATAAAGTTCAACTTAAAAGTAAATCTGAAGATAACGATTCAATTATAACTGAAGATACTAATGAAGAAACTAATAATACTACTTTGAATAACATTATAGAAGATAAAAATAAAATTGAAATTCCTGATAACAGTAAAAATGTTGATAATCCTGAATTAAGAAATTACACCTTTGTAGATAAATACATACAAGGAATAAATTTAATTAAGGAATTTTGTAAAATTAACTCTTTAGATTTGAAGTATGTTGAGCCTATTCAAGATAGAATCGGTAGATTTGATGCAGAGCATGGTGTAAATCTATTAGAAATTTTATCCTCAAAAGGTTCAGAAACTGTTAATTATTTTACGGAAGATGATGTCTTAAACGTCGATATAAGTATTGACATAACACAAATAGACCAAAACTTAAGAACTCCTGAAAACAATACCTTTTCTCATATAATATATAAAGCTTCAATAGAAAATATAGATGAGCAATTTAATTTTAAGAATTCGAAATTAAATGAATTTAGAAATACTTTAGTTGGAATTAATAATTTAGATTATGAAAAAATAAATAGTTATATAAATGATATGAGTTCTAAGAAAAATAAAGACTATATGGTGTTCTTTAATAAAATTGATGACGATGGATATGAAGTTATTAGAATAGAAAATAATAATTGCTATTATCGGCTTGTTTACGATCCTAATCTTTAGCATTTTCCTTATAATAAAAAGTTTGATTTTGTAACTTTAATATTGTTTATAATAAAAAGCTTGATAACTTCCATAATAAGCGATCAAGCTTTTTATTTTATTCAATGTATTTTTACTCTTAATTTTATAATAATTGATTAACTAACTTATCTTTTAATTATATAATAATATTATTACGATTATAGTTATCATAAATTGTAGCACTGTGACTACAAATATAAATTTAACATACTTATTTACCGACTTAATTTTAATAGTGTTAATAAACTTTATTAAAAGACATACCATCATTGATATAAAAAGATTCTTGCGGATAATACTTTTTATTAATTTTAAGTTCATTTCTCCATTAAGCCATCTTTTATTCTAATAATTCTAATATCTTTTTTACGATATCAACAGAATTTTTAGATGCAATTGAACAATTAGATTCAAAAACATCTACCCCACTTTCATCCTCAGTATCTGTTATTGACCTAATTGCTATAAAAGGAATTTCATTTACATAACAAACATGAGCAATACTTGCTGTTTCCATATCTACACAAAGTGGATTAAATTTTGATATTATTTCACTTCGTCCTTTATTATCTATAAATGCTTCACCAGTTACTATTTTCCCAAATAGTATATTTTGACTAAAAGTATTTTCATTCACTATTATCCTACATAACGATAATAACTTTTTATCACTTTCAAAATATATTGTCTTCATCCATGGATGATACTCTGTTAAAATCTCTTCTGCAACATCATGGTATGCTACTTCTGTTGAAATAACTGTATCTCCAATATTTAAGTTTTTATCTATTGCCCCTGCTACTCCCGTTACAATAATATGATTCACTTGAAACTTGTCTATTAAAATTTGAGCTGCAATTGCTGCATTAACTTTACAAACACCACAATATAATACAACAATATCTATATTCTCATATTTACCAATATAAAACTTTAGCATTGCATGTTCTTCTAATTTCTCGGTTGAAAGTTCATCAATAAAAGGTTTTATTTCATCTTCTGAAGGGCCTATAATTCCTATTTTCATAAATTCATCTCCAATTTCACCATTTATTTCTGTTATCCTATTAATAAACCATTCTAAAATTAACAATATCTATCGTAAATATATTTCTACAAATTCTTTTCATGTCCTTTATACATTTTAATAATTTATTAGGATATATTATTAATATATCTAGGTTATTACTCTAATAGATAGATTCTTCAGCAATTAATGGACGAATAAAAACTTTCTGAAAAACGGTATTTTCATAAATTAATTTATCAGCAATAGAAATACTTATTAAAAAAGTTAAAAATACAAAAATTATATACCCAATTTTATATAAATTAGATACTTTAAGTAATGTTTTACAATTGATACACTCATATGGTTTGTGTTGAAATATATCTATTTCATCAATCATTACAGATTTGCATGCAGGACATTTCATTTTAAATATTTTCTTAAACATTTTTTGTTACCTAATCAAAATTAAAATAATTAATTATTTCTTTTAAGAATCTTCTTCTCTTATTCCTATTTCTATTTTACCGTAAATTTCATAATACTATAATCTTTTGTAAACATCTTATAATTAAAACAATAATTGCCCTAATCTTACGTATATGAGGAAAAATGCAAAACTAAATATATGAAAAATAAAGTTAATAACTTAACTTATACATCATTATCACTTCTATCCTTATAATTAATTAAAAGACATAATAAAAATCCCAAGTACATAAATACTTGAGATTTTCATATCTATTGTAGCTCGAAAGCTCCTGTATAAAGTTGATAGTATTTTCCCTTTTGCTTTAAAATAAAATTATTTCTTACATTTGCCGTCAATTAATCATTAACGTTATAATATAAATAATTATAATCTTACTTATAAAATATTGGACTTTAAATCCTTTATTTATTGCTCTTACTCTACTTGCACATTTACTATCAATTTATCTCACCCTTGTTCTAACTCCACTAAATATATTTCCCTTTACTTCTAGAGATGGATAAACCACTTTTTCTTTACCTTTCTTATATCCGATTACTTCAACATTATAAGTGTTATATTCTACTTCCAAAGGAACATAAAAATCAATATAAAGTTCTTCCTCTTTATCATCTATTGTAATCTCTTTATTTAATGTTTCATCTAATTCACTAAACCTTTCATCAAATGTTATTTTAACTTTTTCTATCCCACCATATAGTCTAACTTTTAAAACCCCTTTTTCTCCTTGTTTAAATATAGGCTCATATGGACTAAAGGCCCTACTTATAAATGCTTCTATCTTGAATAAATATAATTCTTCATCAAGTAAAATACTTGCATTTCCAACATTATCTGTTGCAGTTATTTTTATATCTATTTTATCAAGTTCACCAAAGTTTAAATCCGTTATCTTTTTTGAACATTGGTAAATTCCATTATTATTAACCAAGGTTTGTTTTACTGTTTTTAAACCTGATCTATACTCAAGTGCTATTTCTTTTATTCCCGAACCTTCCTCAATTATATTATATATATTTGTATAAATGTACTCACCATCATTATATATATCTATATCATTTTCTTTATCTACAACTTTAGGTGCAGTACCATCTATATGTAAAAACTTGTTACTATCTACATAATCACCATATTTCATAAAAATATCTTCCTGATATTCAGTTTTATTGTATAATTTGTATGTAGTATCTTCTCCATTAATAATATATTTCTGAGTGTTCTTAACATAATTCTTATTGTCAGTTACATATTTAGTCAATTTAGAATTACCACTAAGGGTAAAAGTGTTTTTAGTTAAATTATTCTCTAATACTGTTCCTATAATATCTGTTTTTTGTTCTAAAATTTCATTATCTTCGCTTTCAAATTTAACATAATTATGAGTTGGATATTTATTAGTATAGCTATCAAAATAACCATCAACATTAATATCAACATCACTATTATTTTTTACATAGTAGTTTTCTTCACTTTTGTAATCATAGTTAAGTATTTCTAGCTTACCATTAAAAGGCTTCAAACTATATATAGTAAGAGTATGCTCTAATCCATCTCCGAAATTTCCGTCACCATTATCTTTCAACATATTAAATGAGAATTTATAATCTCCTTCTAATAAAGGTGGTAAGCTAATTGTCCAACTATAAGATTGTCCTGGTTTAACTTCTACTCCATCATCTAATTCAAATTTTTCATCTATATTTATATCTGAATATATATTTTGTAATTTAATTAAATCTTCCTTTTTCCATGATAGAGTTCCAGTATTTTTGGCATTAATTTTCACATTTATAGATTTATTTTCTTCTAAATATCGTGGTATTGTATGAGTAAAACTAGCATTTAATGTTTTTTCTATTTTCTTTTGAGCTATACCTTTATAAGCTTGTTCCCAAACTCTTGTATCATCTGTATACACATATCCACTATAAATTTGTTTATATACTGTTTTATATACTGTTCCACTTAGTGAATAGTTATAAGTAGTAGTTCTAACAAGTGAACTTTGTCCAGTATATGGCGGTGTGTAACCATTAGAAGGATTAGATTTATATACTTCGCTTGTGCTATTACTACTACCATTATAGCTATAATTAACGCTTCCTTTATAAATTCCATCATTGTAAGAAGCAGAAGTTATACTTGAGTCACTCCAGGAAACAGAAAAATTACTAGAAGATTTAGCATTTCCATATCCAGTTGAGGTTTCTCCTCCCCAAACCGAACCTACTTCCCAATACTCCCACGTGCTTGTATCTGAAGCTTTAAACTTTTCTGCTGTATAATTAGGATTTTCACTTAATGATCCACCGCTTATGCAAGTTCTAATAAACCCTTGTTGCCTTGAAGCACTACCACTAACACTTTTACTTGTAATATCAGATTCATAAGAGCCACTTTTATATATATAACCAGAATATCCACCACTATTATAATAAGTGCTCCCCGAAAAACTACTTGTATCTTGGATTACCGTTATTTCTACATATTTAGGTATTGGAGCAGTACCGCTTATAACATTGGGATTTCCTTCCCTATAATAATACCCTGTATAACCTTCTGTATCATTGTAATATATAGAATTGGAAAAGCTGCTTGAATATGAGGTTTTAGTCGTTGAAATATCTTTATTATATATAATTGAATAATCTAGCATATTGGCAAAAACATTAAGATTTCCTAACAAGCTAAATATTATAATAGTCAGAATAGATATACTAATCTTCCTTTTCATTGAAATCACCAATTCTTACTAATAATCAATTTCACAATTAATTAATATACTTCTTAATTCAGCAACATAATTATCATTATTATTATTGTTGTTTCTTATTAATAAACTTTTTAAATTATTCATTTGTTTTAAATCATTGAACATATCGTCATTTAAATTAACATATAAAAGACCTAATGTTTGTAATTGTTTCATATTTTTTATAGCATTAACATTGCTCAAGTTCTCATTATTACTTAATCCTAAATATGTTAATTGTGTTAAGTTTGACAATCCATTTATATTTGTTATGTTAGTATTTGATAAATTTAATTTTTTCAAATTTGTTAATTTACTCAAATGTCCAACCTCTCTTATATTGTTAAAGCTTAAATCTAAATATGTTAATTTAGTTAAATTTGAAAGTGGTATTATATCTTCTATATTATTATAAATAAATTCACCAATATTAGGATTAAAAACCCCTCCTAGATTAATCCAATTAAGATTAGTACAATATTGTAACCCTTCTAATGATTTAATACCTTTGCCACCTATATCTAATGTCTTCACTTTTAATAGTTCTTGCTTAGTTAGTTCTCCTTCTTGCTTGTTAATAACTCTTCTTATTTCATTTTCTAGAATTTTATCTTCTATTAAAGAAATAGGAACTGGCTCACTTGGAGTTGTTGGAACAACCTTATTTAATCGAAAAATTAAAGAATTTGTCCAATCCTTAATTCCATTACTATCGCTTAATAGCAAGTCATTTAAAACAGTTAATGCTTCATCTATTGTTTTATCTGTCTTTTTACTTTCAGCTATTTTAACTAAGTCTAAAGCTTTTTCCTGTAATCCTTGTTGAATCTTATCTACTGCTAAACTATAAGAATTTTTCCAAGTTTGAGTTAATTCATTAGGAATACTCTTTTTAGCAATATTTATATTTGTTTGATTAGATTCTTTTTCAGCTTTTTTTATAGAATTAACTATATTTACTAATATCGGGTACTGAACAGTATCAACTTGTTTTGAAAATTCTCCTATAGCCCAACCCATATTTTCAGGAAGCTTCTTTATTTCTACTCTCGCATCATTTACTGATACTTGGGTTCTTACTGTTAAAGCATTTTGTGTAGCATTATAAGCATTTTTATAAAGTATATCTGCATTAGCTGTATCTGCTCTAGCTACACTTGTAGAAATTGATTGTATCATAACAATACTCGTAATAATTGAATAGATTTTTCTTTTTCCCATAAATACATCCCCTTAAATATATATTAAAAATACACTTTTCATAATAAATAATAGTATTTATAGCAATTTTTGTCAATAAATTTATATTATAAAAAATTAAGGATGGTAAGTATTTTTTTGATATAACCCTTTATAGTAGATAGTTTAAATAATAAAAACTAATACTATGAATAAATCATATCACTTATTATTCAGCTAGTCTTTTAGTGCTTTTCTTCTTTGTTGATAAAAAATGTTTTCCTTCCTATTTCCCCCTAAAAAATGCAGGCATCAAAATATAGAGCAGCAATATAAACATTGCATGCATTACCTTTAACATATGTTTCAATTCCATTCTTATCAATTGGTATAACTCTGCCCCATCATAAATATCTATGAATGAATTACATTTATATTATGGAATTATATTATCATTCATAGCTTTAGTAAAGCCATTCCCTGTAAATGGTGGTGCATCTGTTATTGTTCCACCTAAATCAACTCCATATTGAATTTCAAATTTTTCTACATGAGGTGCTTTAAAACGGATTTCCCCTAATGAGCTATCTAAATCAATTTTATATGCAATCCCTGGATAATCTAATCTTGAACTTTCATAAATATCATCGTATTTAGTTAAATCTAAAACGTCATCATACTTCGTAACATGCCCTCCAACTTGTGTATAACTACCATCTAAATATTTACTAATATCATCGTTTGGAATTACTTTTTGCATTGTAGTCATATTATCAGGCATTGATAAACTATCTCTAATTGATTTCATAGCTAATTTTTCAGAATCCGTTAATAATGCTACATCTTTAACTCTTAGTTCATTGAACTTATCAACTGTAAATCCATTTTTATTAATTATATCAGTTATATTTTTACCAGCTTCTCTTACCCCCTTGGGGCAGAGTCTGTCTTTTTATTTTTAGTGCCAGAGTTGAGTGTTTTCAACCATTACCACAGTTTTAATGCTACTTTCAAGTACTTATCATTTTTAGTATTATGTAGCTACTTTTTAGCCTTAATTTTCCTTAATCTGTTAACCTTATTCTATCATGATACTTCTTTTGTTCTATACTAGGTATTATACATAAGCAAAAAAATATCGACACTATTGTAGTATCGACATTTCAGTTACAACGATATTTTCTTGTACTTTAGGTTGAAAATGGGCATAGGTGGTAAATATTTTAGAAAATATTTTTAGTTTCATCAACTAGAATTTACTTTTCAATTTTATCTCCCAGTCTGCCCCCTCTGCCCCTATTCACTGCATTATTAATATTATGCAGTATTAAATATTCTTACTGTTACTGATTTAACTATATTCTAGTGTTCTTTCTTTTTATTCAGTTATTTTCTAATATTTTTTGTATTGTGTTTTATATAAAATTAGTGAAATATTATATAGATTCTTTGTTTATTTTAATTATTACGTCTTTTTTTTCTACCCACTTTTGGTATATTCCTTTATCAACAATTTCCATCCCCAATTGTAACCAGTCTTGATAATTACCAGTCATTGCACATATTAATAACATATTATCCCTTTCATCAGTAACTGAAAATTCATATCCACAATATTCAGCCTTAGTAATTTTTCTATATATTTCATTAATTTCTGATTTTAACACATACTTATAGCATTTTACGCCTTTATTAGCTCTATTATTCTTTATAAATCCGTTAATTATATCACTTTCGTCATCTGAACGTAGAATAACACTGCCATCAGCACGAATACCAGCTTGGTATTCTTTCCCTTTATAGATTGCAAAAATATTACTTTTCATTCTTCCTCCTATTTAACTGGCATAAATCTACCATCAATTTCATTAAATACTGCTATTAGTGTTTCAATTCCATTTTTATCAATTTTGTATAACTCTGCACCTTCATAAACATCTAGAAATGAATTGCATTTATATTCTGGAATTATATTATCATTCATGGCTTTAGTAAATCCATTTCCTGTAAATGGCGGAGCATCTGTTATTGTTCCACCTAAATCAACTCCATATGGAATTTCAAATTTTTCTGCATTAGGTGTTTTAAAACGAATTACCCCTAATGAACTATCTGAATCAACTTTATATGCAGTCCCTGGATAATCTAATCTTAAGCTTTCATAGATATCGTTGTATTTAGTTAAACTTGAAACATCATCATACTTAGTAACATAACCGCCAACTTGTGTATAGCTACCATCTAAATATTTGCTAATATCATTGTTTGGAATTACTTTTTGCATTGTAGTCATATTATCAGGCACTGATAAACTATCTCTAATTGATTTCATAGCTAATTTTTCAGAATCCGTTAATAATGCTACATCTTTAACTCTTAGTTCATTGAACTTATCAACTGTAAATCCATTTTTATTAATTATATCAGTTATATCT
>NZ_JADNKB010000017.1:0-930 GCF_015555225.1 Clostridium sp. D46t1_190503_E9 | reverse complement strand
TAATGCTACATCTTTAACTCTTAGTTCATTGAACTTATCAACTGTAAATCCATTTTTATTAATTATATCAGTTATATCTTTACCAGCTTCTCTTACCCCTTCAACTAACTTCCTATCACTTAAATTATCATACACATCTATTCCAGATTGTATCTTCTTGCTATTCTTAAGATCATCAGCTGCTTTCTTAATATTGCTTCCAATTTTATTAAGTTCTCCGCCAAGATTAGATCCTAAGCTGAAACTTTTTGTATCATTAATATAATTATTATAGCCTACTTTTAGTATATTACCAGTATCTTTTATGGCTTCTATTGATTTAGTTTTAAATGCTCCTACCATGCCTGATACTTTACTAGGGAAATTTTTAATTGCTTTTCCTACATCTATTAATGATGTTTTTATCTTTCCTATGCCTTTAAACATATGTGGAATATTTAGGGCAAAATCTGCTACATTAAGACCTCCATATATAATTCCACCTACTTTTTCTCCTGCTACAGATTTTAATCCAACTTCTAATCCATTAAATCCTTTATTGCTTCCATTCGCTATATTATTATATAGCTTTGTTCCATCATCTAATAAACTATTTAGTGCTAATGCTCCTCCTAAAACTGCTCCTACGACTGCAATTACTGGGCCTCCAGCAACTAGAGTAACTCCTGCTCCTACAACTGCTAATGCATTTAATCCAAAGGAAATTACATTTCCTGCAAGTTGGTGTCTATCAAACCAGTCAATTACTGATCTATATGCCCATTCAACACCATTTGAATCTGAATTGTATATATTTTTTATAATGCTAATTCCATCTTTAAAAAAGTTACTTATTCCATTAAACACCTTGTTCCCAAATGATATTAATGAATTGCTAATCTTGCTTATAAAAGATTGGACTTTATATCCTTTACTTATTGCCCTTATTCT
>NZ_JADNKB010000016.1:0-69275 GCF_015555225.1 Clostridium sp. D46t1_190503_E9 | reverse complement strand
TCAATATCACTCCTTGTTATAATAGCAGGAATACAGCTAGCAGCACAGGGATAATAGAAGTACCGTATTATTCAAAAGAATATGCGGTATTTTTTAGTGCGCAATTCAGAAAAAAGACATATTATGAGTGGATCTTATGGTCCACTCTATAGGAGGGATAATATGAGAATAGACATGAAAGATGTTTATAGAGATAGAATTAAAGAAATAGATAGGCAAATTGCCAAAGCTGTAGCTAATAAAAAATGGACGGAAAAAGCTAAATTAGAATCTGAAAAAGTAAATTTGCAAGAAAGGATTAATTAACTTGCACTCAGGAGGTAGCCAATGAATAATAATCCACTTTATAGGAAAACTGAGGCTATTCTTTATAATTACAACAAAGTAAAAGCTCAGATTAAAAATATAGAATTGGATATAGAAAATATAAAAAATGAGTTTAATGGTCCAGGAGCTATAGGCTATGAAGAAAGAACTCAATCTACTAATAGTTTTAATTCTAGTGTAGAGAATGAAGTTGTTAATAGAGAAATTGAAATAAATCAACTGGAAAGATATAAAAGGCAAAAGGAAATTGAACTTTTAAAGGTAGATAATGCTATAGGATCATTAACAGAAAGAGAAAAAATAATAATAGAAATGAGATATTTCAAGAAATATAATAATAGAATGATTGCTGCTAAATTAGATTTAGCTGAAGAACATATATGTAGAATTAAGAATGCAGCTGTTAATCAGGTATTAGATTCAATATTTTAAGCGAGGGATTACCTCGCTTTTAGTTTTTTATAGAATCTATTGTAGTAATTATATTAGTAATTAAATATTCAAGTTTGATGAATTTATTATATTCTTTATCTATAATATCTTTAACTCTATCATATTTAGTTAATTCTTGAAGCAAACCATAAACTTTGAGTATATTTTCTATTAGTTCATCATTAGTAGGGTATTTAATTAATTCAAATTTAACATTATCATATACATTGAATTCTAACCCATCTTTAAAAGGTTTACTAAGGCTATGGTTATAGTTCTTGTTTTTCAAACTAGCAAATAAATTACATCTATTAAGAAAATTAAAGTTATTTTTTAATTCCTGGCTAAGTAATTTCTTTATTATTTTAAGTGAGAATTCTTTATTTTTCTCTAGCTCTTCTAGTTTATCATTTTTATTATGAATAAATTCCATCTTAACTAAATCTGCTGATTTTTTTCCAGAAATATAAGTACCTATTAAGGTTCCTAACAAGCCAAATATGCTTGTAAAAATAGAAGTAAATATTAAGAAAAAATATTCTTTATTGCTAGCATCTATGTTAACAATAGATGAACTAGTAAATGAATAAAGCCATTTACTTAAAGTAATTACTAAAAATAATATAAAAAAAATAGATGAAATAATCAGTAGAATAGGAAATAGAATATTAAGGAGTAACTTTTTTATTTTTTCAGTGAAATCAAATATATAAATAAATAGCAGCATCAAAGGGACGGATAATAAGTTATAAAGAAAATCATTAGGTATAAGTGGCGTTTTTCTTAATATAAAAAAGATAATTGTTGAGAATATAATACAAAGTATAAAATTACCGAAATTAAATTTATTTTTAAATTTAGATTTATAATATTTTGGAAACTTAGTTTTAAGATTATCTAAAAATTTATACATATTTAATTCACTCCTTTAATGGTATAATTCTTCCTATGATTAAGAAATCCTTTATTTAAATTTAAAAATGTAATATGCACAAATTAACAAATGGCTTATTTACTAAGTTACAAGGTGGTGGGTGGAGAAATATTACATTTAAAGTTTCGATTTGTAATACTAGTGTAATAAAAATGTAACATAAAGAAATGGCTTATCTACTAGCTTTAAGCTATATAATATATATAAATATTACATTATTACATAAATATAAATATAAATAGTTACGCACGAGATATTTAATTTATATATTTCTCTATATATACTATATAAATTTTCAAAAGTGTAATAATGTAATAAATGTTATTAAAGCTAGTAATATCAATGGTTACAGAAGTTACATAGAAATGTAATAAGTGTAATATATATAATTTGATAATTTGTTTAAAGCTAGTTATATCAACGATATTATAGTTTTTAATTTATTACGTATTTAAATATAAAAAATGTAATAATCAATAAATATCAAACATGTAATAATCAATAAATATCAAACATTTATCAATAAAAAGTCAAACTTTAATCAACATTTACCATTTTAGACAGTGTATTATTGTATCATAGAGATTTTAAGAAAAGGCTTTTATATATGTCTTTTCTTTTTTTATATGTAAGACATTTAGACATGGAGGTGATTTGTATATGTTAGATGAAAGACACATTGATGCAATTGAATATCTTCTTAGTGGAACTATGTTAAAATCAGAGATTGCCGATAGAGTTGGTATTAGTACTAGGACTTTAAGTAGATGGGAGAATGATGATGAGTTCAAGGCTGAGCTTGACACCCGCAGAAAGGCTCTTAAAAAAAATGCAGAGAATAAAATTATTAATCAAACTAATAATTTAGTAGATAAAATGTTTGATTTAGCATATAAAAGTAGTGACCAACGTGTTAAATACAATGCTATTAAGTACCTATTAGATAGATCTCTTGGTGTTCCAACTGCTGCTAAGGAAGAAAATAATAATGACGATAAAGAAAAGAATAAGGATGTTAATGACTTGAAGAAGGACTTAGAAGAAATTAAGAGTTTGAAGGTTATTAAATAGTATTTCGTATTAGTACGTACGAAATAATAGTTTTAATACTAAAAGTTTATTAATAGTAAACAAAAAACATAAATTTCGCATCTTACAAATGGCTTGAATAGGTGGTTTGAAGTTGGCTCGTGAAATCAAGATTTAGCGAAATAATTCTCTATAGGCAAATTACTCTCCTAAAGGTGGGGGTACATTCTAAAATGAGAATGTACGTAGGACCATTTGACCAGTCACACAATTTCTATAGTATTTTTAAAAAATTTAAGATGTTAAGAGGAGTTTGAGGAAAAAGGTAGAATTAGGTAATATATAATATATTAAGGAGGTATATGTATATGTCTGATAATAACAATATTAACAAACCGAATCTAAATGGAAATACTAAAGAAAGTGGGAATGGTAGTGATGAACGTCGTATAAAACCTTCATATGGAAAAAAATTATTTGAAGATTCGGTAGAATATTCAACTATGCCTAAATATAGCAGACCAGGAAAACCAGGTAATAAATAGTTATGAATGCCGAGGAAATATCTAAATTAATTAATGTATTGCCTAATATTATAATTTATATAGTGCCTGGATTTATTTTTATACAAACATATAACTATATTTTGAATTTGAAGGGTAAGGAATTGAAAAATTCATTGTTGGATTATATATTAAGTAGTTTTCTAATAATAACATTAATTCAATTTATATATCATAAATTGAATTATAATTTTGATATTTACGAAAACACAATTAAAGTTATTATATGTATTGTATCTTTATTTTTATCTTATTTTGTAACTATGTTCCTGAAATCAGAAATATGGATATTTTTTATGAAATTTATATGCGTTAATAGAAGTAATTCATCTAATATTTTTAATGATATTATTGACAATGAATATGGAACATGGGTTAGAGTATATGTGACTTCAGAAAAAATAATTTATGATGGAGCATTTATTAAGTTTGAGTATAAAGGATCTTATCAAGATAGTTTTGTTATACTTGCTGATTATAAAACTTATAGATATGGAGAGTCTCATATTGATGATGATTGGTTTCAAGACCAATCTAGTGAATTACAGCATGTAGCTATAAAGGTATCAGATATTAATAGAATTGAAGCCACATATTCAGAAGAAAGTAAAAAAGTTATAAAAAATAATGAAATAAATATACGAATTTTATCCCGTAAAGTTAGAGAATGGTATAAAAATAAGAGCAGGAAAAATGATGACGTGAGTATAAGTAATTAAGTTTTTTATGCTAAATGAAATTCTCATGGAGCCATAGAAGAAATTTAAAAGGGAAAATGTGACTTCTGTAGAATTATTATTCTATAGGAGAGTGATTTTATGAATATTAACGAACGATTAGAAGAATTTTTGATTAAAAAACCAGATGGATATAGAAGTGATGTTAAAAATTTTCTTGATTTTCTAATATCTGAAAACTTACCATTATGTAAAGAGGTATTACAAGGTATTAGAACTAAGAATGTAATAGAAAGTATCAATTATTATAAAATAAAAAGTAATTTAGCTTCTGTTAGTAAAGCAAAGAGATATGCTTCTGCAATAAGTGAATTTTTCAAATACTTAATTTCACATGGATATGTAGAAAATAAAGAATTCTATGAAGAATTGAATTTACCAACAACAATAAATAAATCATATTTATATCAAATAAATAAATATATATCTGAGGATCCTGATTTAAAAGAAAAGGATACATACAAAATATATACATCAGAAGAAGTAAGAGATTTAATTTCTAATTGTGATGAGGTGTTAGATAAGGATAGTAATTTCGTGATTTCTAAAGACAAAGAATATAGTAAATTCATTGCTGCTTTATGTTTAAAATTGATTGCACTAAATGGAATTACTTATAGAGAATTGAGAAAGATTAAAGTAACTGAAGATATTGCTAAATATAATAAAATTTCAATTAATGATTTTAGACTAACTTTACCAGAGAAATATGGACAGCAACTTAAAAAATACATAGATATAAGAAGCCAAATATTAATTAAAAATAGTAAAGTCTCAGATAGTTTATTTATTAATAAAAAGGGAGAGCGTCTTCCAGTACCAACTTCTAGTATATCTTGGTTTTTAGCTGTATGTACTGGTAGAAATGACTTAAATGGATTAATTAAATATGCAATTAAAAATATGATAATAGTAGGTATTAATGATAGTGTCATTTCTAGATTAACAGGAGCGTCTAGTATTCTTATACAACAAGCAATATATAATGAAGAAGATAATGATAAATTATATTGGAATAAATATTTAGACAGTAGGAATAGAAATTTAGAATTATTTGACTTAATTTAATAAAAAAGAAAGAAGGTGATAAAGCATGAATATACCATTTGAATTTCCTAGTGATGAGGCCCGTAATAAATGGCTGCTTTATCACTACTTAAAAAAATCCTATACTGATTTAGGTATAGATGATGAAAAAGCAGAAGAATTAACTGATAAAAGAATTATTGAAAACTCTAAAAATTTGTTTGGTTACCATGGGTTAGCGTGGCAACTAGGACAAATAAGTTTAGAGTTTTTTTGTTTGTATTTTTTGCAAGATATATATTTACCTAAAGAAGATAATGCAGCAGCTCCTATGGCTGAAGTTCACCATGAAATGTGGAGAGATATACAAGAATCTGTAATTGGTACTGGACCAGAGCAATTAGGTCGAGTAGTTTCAAGAGGTACTGGTAAATCTGCTTTTGGTACTTTAGGTCCTAGTTGTTGGGTAGTAGCCTATAAACATAAAACTTATGTATTGATATGCTCAGACATAGGATCTACTGCTGAAAAGTTTATCAAAGATATTAAAGATAATATGATTGAAAATGAGCATATTGAGTCAGCTTTTGGTAAGTTACTTGATGATAAGAATAGAGATTTTATTTGTAATGCAACTCAGTTAGAGTTTACTAATAAAACATTTATAGAAGCAATATCTTCAACTTCTCCAATGAGAGGTAGAAAATATAAAAACGTAAGACCGGATCTAATAATCCTGGATGATTATCAATCAGAAGATGATGTAAGAACTGAAGAAGCCAGGTTGAAAAAATGGAAAAAGTATTCAGATGATGTTAAGTTTGCTAAGCAAAGACCTGTGAAACGTAATGGTAAAATTATAAAAAAAGGTACAGTTCTTCTAGCATGGGGAACTCAGCAACATAAAGAATGTTTCTATTCTAGATTGCTTAAATCAGCTACATGGAAATTTAAAAAATATAAAGGTGTACTTATTGATGATTTTATAAATGAAAAAGGTGAAAAAGTTAATGGATTAGACTATTATTTTTCTCATGGACCATGGAAAGAATTTAGTGAGATTTTACATGACTTTAAAAATGAGGATAGACTTGAAGATGCTAAAGAATTTTATTATAAACATGAAAAAGAAATGCAGTTTCCTACCTTGTGGAGTGAATTTTGGGATTGTTTAGAACTAGCACTAGATTATTTCGAAAATCCTAATTCATTTAAACAAGAGGTGCAAGGCGATGTAGATTCTATAGGAGAAAAATATTTTAAAAGAGTAAATACTGAGCCTAGAAATATTATAGAAACTCATGAATTTACAAAAACAATGCTTTGTGTGGATCCAGCTGCAAGTGGTGGAGCCAATAATGACTATTGTGCATTCTTAGTTGGTTCTGAAGGTAGTAATGGGAATAAATATGCTAGAAAATCAAAGTTGGAAAAAATAAATGCTAGAAAAGAATTTGATAAATATATTCAAAAAATGATTGATTATTTGCTTGGATATGAAGATATTACTCATGTCAATATAGAAAAAAATACTTTCAATGGAGCTGATGCAAACCAGCTTGAAAAAGCTATAAGTGATCATCATATTTTAAAATATAGAAATATAAAAATAATAAATGAAATGCAAAGAAGAAATAAAGATGATAAAATCTCAACGATAGTACCATATGTGAATAATGGTACTTTTATTTTTGCAGAAGAAGATATGGAGTTTAGAGAACAACTTATGGAATTTGCAGGTCAAAAGTTTACAGTACACGATGATGCTGCTGACGTATCTGCTGAATTTTGGCTAAAAATTGATGAAATTAAAGTTGTAAGAAAAGTAAAGTTATTTGATAGGAGGAAATTAGGGTTGTAGGAGGTGAAATATGAAAATTAATGAAATTATTAAAAAGTTATTTAAAAAAGAATTTGGATTAGACCTTAATAATCCTGAACATTTGAATTTAGTAAAAAAAGCTTATGGATCATATCATGTATATAAAAATATATATGATAAAATGTATAGGTACTACAAAGGTGATACAGATGCAATAAGAAAATATTTATTTGTAACGGAGAGATCTAATCTTAAAATAAATACAAACTATATAAAAAAGTTTATAAAAGAAGAAGTTGCCTATACTGTAGGAAATGAAATAACTTATGAATCTAGAACAGAAAATGAAAATGTAGTTAAGGATATAGAGTATTATACAGCTCATTGGAATGAGTTACATGATACTGACTTAATGAAGTATTTGCTTATATTCACAAAAGTTTATGAGCTTTATTATTATGATGATAATGCTGATTTTTGCAGTAAAATAATTAAGCCTACAGAAGGATATGCGTATTATGATGAATCTTCAAAGAAGGTTCTTTTTTTTATTCATTCTTTTAAAAATGACTTTGATACAACAACTTCTTATATAGATGTTTATACTGCTGATAAAATATATCACTTTGACAATAAGTTTAATGAAATATCAGCTCCGAGTGTCAATATATTTGGAGAAGTTCCAGTTTCTATAGGAGAGTTAACAGAAGAAGGCTACGATGATAGCTTATATAAAGATTTGAAAGGACTTCAAGATGCTTTTGAAACTAATTTATCTGATATTGGAAATGAAATAAGTGACTTTAGAAATGCTTATTTATTATTTAAAAACGCTGAAGTTAATGAAGAAGATATTCCTCAAATGAAAAAATTAGGGATTTTGCAACTACCAGGAGATAAAGCTGATGCTAATTGGTTGATAAAAAATATTAATGATACATTTATTCAAAATACTTTAAATAGATATGAAGATACAATGTATCAATTAGCTTGTCATATTAATCATAATGAGAAAATGCAAAGTAATTTATCTGGTATAGCATTAAGGTCAAGGCTAATAGTTCTTGAAAATAAATGTAGCTTACAAATAAAATCTCACAAAAACATAGTTAAAAATAGAATTAGGTTTTTATTTAAATACTTAGACATAAAGAAAAATAAAATTTATGATTATAAGGATGTAAAAGCTCTTTATACTCCTAATATACCTAGCGATGATTTAGCAACAGCTCAAATGCTAGCGCAATTACCTGAGGATATAATATCTAAAGATACCGCTAGAGGTAGATTTAGTTTTATAAACAATACTGTAGCTGAAGCTGAGAAGGTTAAGAAGGAAAGAGAGGAAGAGATTCCAATAGATTTAAATAATTTAGGTGATGAGAATGACTAAGGAAGAGTTATTCATTGAAAGCCTTTATAAATTAGCAGAAAAACAATTAAAAAAGATATATAAACATAAAAAACTTAACAGAGATGTACTTTTACAAGAAGTTGCTAATATTTTATTAACTTATACAATAGCTAATGATGTTATGGTTATGGATAGAGCAACTATTGAGAAAGAATATAATAAGATGTCTAAATTAGTAAATGATATAGCAAAAGGTGAAGCAGCTTCTCAAGAAAAAATAATTGAAGAATTATTAAGTACTCTAGTCAAGGAAACTTTTAGTTTTTATAACTACAACAAAGGCTTGAAAGATGTAAAAAAGATAATAGAAAGTAATTTCAAAGGTAAACATTTTTCAGAAAGAATTTGGAGTAACGAAAAAGAAGTTGCTAATCATTTGCATAGAAGAGTACAAGATTTCCTAAAAGGCAAAGTGAATGTAAACCAAATTAGAAAAGATATAGAAAAAACATTTAATACTAGTGCTTATAATAGTAAAAGATTAGTGGAAACAGAAGTTTCTAGAGTTTCAGGTGATGCATTTGATAGATATTGCAAAGAAACTGGAGTCAAAAAGGTTAGATATAATGCTACTTTAGATAATAAATTATGTAATGATTGTGGTCAATATCATGATAAAATATATGATTTTGAAAACAAGATAGCAAGACCAAGACATCCGATGTGTAGGTGTTTTTATACTATTGAAGAATAAGGAGGGTTTATGAATATACCTAAAAAAATAAGGATAGGTTCAAGTGATTATTTAGTTATAATATCAAATGAAACTTTAGTAGTAGATAGATATGAATGTAAAGGAATGATAGATTATGAATTTCATAAAATAAAAATTAATGATTTGGTTCAAGATGGACAGGGGCAAGAACAGACCTTTTTACACGAATTGGTTCATGGAATAATTAAAGAAAGAAGTTTGGATTTGAATAATTCAGATGAAGAAACTGTGGTTGATGAGATAGCATTAGGATTACATCAAGTAATTAGAGATAATCCTGAAATATTTAAAAATGACTAATAAGCTTTAGCAAACTAAGGCTTTTTATTTTGCTTTAAATTCGTCTTGTGTGCGATTAGTGTACAAGGGGTATAAATACATTACTAAGTTAAATAATTTTGTGTCACGAGTCTTATAGAGGTTTGTGGGATAAGGAGGATATATGTTAAAGAAAGAATTATTAAAATTAATAGAAAAAGCTGGTGATGATGAAAATATAGATTCATTACTAGAGAGTAGTGATTTAGCTAAGTCACTAAAAGCTAGTGGACTTACCTTAGAGGCCTTTAAGGAAAAATTAAAGAATGATAAAGACTTTAAAGCTTTTATTGATAGTGAAAATGATAAGTATTATTCAAAGGCTTTGAAAACTTGGAAGGAGAATAACTTAGAAAAGGAACTTGAACCTTTTATTAAGGATAAGTATCCGGATTTAGTTACTGATCCAACTCAAAAAGAATTATTAGAATTGAAAAAAGAATTAGAGAGAGAAAGACAAGCTAATGCTAGAAAAGACTTGTTAACTCAAGCTATAAAATATGCAGCAGATAAGAAATTACCAGCTAGTGTAGTTGAAAAATGTTTGAGTGAAGATTTTGATAAAACAAAGGAAGTTATAGATTCTATTTCTAAGGAATGGTCTGATGGACTTGAAGCTATAGCTACAGAAAAAATGAAATCTAATTCTTATATACCAGGAAAAGGAAGTGATGGTGAACCAATAAGTATTGGTGCTACTATAGCAGCTCAAATAAATAAAACAAATTCAGTTCCAAGTGATCCTTGGGGAGATAAATAGGAGGGAAAATATATGTATTTTAAAAAAATAAATTATGAAAATGATATGGAAATATTAGTTACACCGGCTAACTTAGTTACTTTCTCAGGTACTGTTTTAGCAACTGGAGTTACTGCGAATGCAGAAGGAAAGAAAATAGTGTTAGCTGGAACTTTAATTGATGCAGATGGAAATGTAGTTAAACAAACAGGGGATTCTGGTTCAGAAACTTTAACAACTACACCGGTGGGTATTTTATACAGAACAGTTGATGTAACTAATGGAGATATGCCATGCTCTTTAGTTGTAGAGGGATATTTAAGAACAGATAGAGTACTTGATGGGTTTGCAGATAAAGCTATTGAAGCTATAAAAGCCGCATTACCAAAAGTAACATTTAGATAATAAGGGGGAATTATAATGCCAAGATTAGAAGAAGTTTTTAATACTAATGAGTTAGTTAATTATTTTAAGGAAAGGGTAACAGCTCCAATGTTAGGGGAGTCACTTTTCCCATCTAGAAAAATTCAAGACATAGAGTTTGATATGATTTTAGGAGCTGGTGGACTACCTGTTAGTGCTTCAGTACATGCGTTTGATACTAAAACTCAACTTGCTAGTAGGGAAGCTATTCAAAAAGGTGCTGCTAGTTTAGCACTTATTAAAAGACAAATAAAAATAGCTGAAAAAGAAATAATTAAGATAAATAATCCAAGAACTAATGCTGAGTTAACTCATGTTTTAACACAATTGTACAATGATGCTGATAAAATGGTTGAGGGTGTAAATGTTAGAGTAGAAGCAATGAGAATGGAAGCTTTATCTACAGGGAAAATTAAAATTGAAGAAAATGGTGTGAAAGTTACACTTGATTATGGTGTTCCAGCTGGAAATAAGAAAACATTTAATTGGAGTGATCCAGCAACTTCTAAACCACTTGATGATTTGGAGATTTTAGCTTCTGCGGTAGAAGATGCTTCAGGTTCAAGACCAACTAGAGCACTTACTTCTAGAAAAATTGCAAAAGCAATTTGTAATAATGCTTCTATAAGAGCAGCTATTCATGGAGTTAATTCTGATAAGATTGTTACTTTAGCTCAATTAAATGAATTATTAGCTCAATGTGAATTACCTAGAATAGTTACTTATGAAGGAAAGTATAGAGTTGAAGGTGCTAAAGGATTTACTACTAAGAGATACTTCCCTGAAAATACAATTTCTATGTTTGGAGATGGAACATTAGGTGAAACAATATTTGGATTAACTGCTGAAGAAGTTAAATTAATTGGGGATGGGAAAATGGATTTAGCTGAAATGGTTGGAAACATATTTGTCGGTACTTATACTAGCACTGATCCAGTTGGAGAGTTCACTAAAGCAGCTGCTACAGCAATACCTTCATTCCCTCGAGGTGAAGAGCTAGGTATTGGGAATATAACATTAGCTTAATAAGGGAGGATTAATTTCCTCCTTATTTTTATATAGGAGGGGTAATTTTGACTTTAGAGGAGAAAAATGAAGCTAAAGCAATTTTAGTTATAAGAAATTATTTAAATAGGAATCTAAGTGATGAATATATAAAGAAAAATTACGCTTTGGCTATAGATCAGATAATAGAAAATGCAAATAAACTTAATTCAACTAAATCTGTAGGAATAAAATCCATGAGTGAAGGCAATCAAAGTATTACTTTTGATTCCGATATAAAGGCATGGACTATAACTGATGATGTAAAAGCTTTATTACCTGCTAGATATGTAAAAATGTATTAGAGGTGATGTAATGGGAGTTTTATTTAAAAATGCAGATATAACTATATATAACAGATATGCGGATGCTGCTAGTGGAGTAGATAAATATCAAAGAACAGTAATAAAAGGCGTTAATTGGCAAGGTAAAAGAAATGGAACTGTAAGCGATAAAGGGCTATTACTTGCTGATAGTACACTTATTTTTGTTGATAAGTTAGATAATTACGTAAGTCCTAAAAGATTTAACAAGTTATCTGATGAAGAAAGACATAAATATTTCACTTTTGATAGTAATGGTGACAAGATAGTTAAAGGTGAAGTTGATTTCGAGGTAGTAGGAGTAAAGCCTTTTAGAATTGCTGATTTAGAAAATGAGTTTGATGATGTTATAAATATAAAATCTGTAAATCCATTATCTGATCACTTTGAGATAGAAGGAGTATAGCATGGCTACTAATGTAAGAATTAAGATGGATGATACAGGGAAAATTCTTTTGAAAAGATACCTTAATAAAGATGGTCAAGCACAAGAAAAATTCACTAAGGAATGTGCTAAATGGATGAATAATTATGTACCTTATGATCATGGTGGGCTTAAAGATATTAGAGTTGAAATAAATAAAGATAAGGTTATATATAATTCTGATTATGCTAAAAAACAATATTACACTAATAAAGGGTTAGGAAAAGAAGGTAACTCTGTAGGGGGACTTAGAGGTAAGTTTTGGGATAAGCGTATGTGGAATGATAGAGGTAATGATGTAGTAAAATCTATAGCACAATTTGTAGGAGGTAGAGCTAAATGATAATAGATGCTTTGAGAAATTATATAAGAAATTGCCCTCATTTAGATACTTTTAATAATGCTATAAAAGTTAATGTGAATTACTTAGAAGGTAATCCAGATACTTATTCTATAGAAGAAGTTCCTATAAATCCAATAGTAAGAAAATACGTCAATGGTGATAGTATAAGGCAATATGCTTTTATATTTACTTCTAGGGAGCCTTATGGAATTGATGTATTGCAGAATATAGATAACTCAGGATTCTATGAAAAATTTGCGGATTGGATAGAAAACAACAATGATAAAGAGATATTTCCGTTACTTGATAATGGATTAGAACCTTTATCCATAGAGGTCACAAGTACTGGATATGCTTTTGCAGTAACAGAAGATACTGCGCAGTATCAAATAAATTTAAGATTAAAGTATTTTAAGAGAAAGGAATGAATTAAATGGCTATTAGAAAAAGAAAAGTACAGGCTAATTACTTAAAAGTCAAAGAAGCTTTTGAACTATTAGGAGCAGGATTTACTGAACTAAATGAAAGTCCTTCAGCTCAAACTACTTCTAAGAGGTATATAAATCAATCCAGTTCTAGCCAAAGTGTAACTGGTTATGAGTGGGGGACAAGTTTTAATACTGATCAAATTAATAGTGAAAAGGCAATTGAATTTATTAAAGAAATCGGAGAAATGCAAAAAACAGGTGCTGATACTGAAACGGAATATCTTATAGTTGATTTAGATAAACCAGGAACTGCAGATGGGACGTTTAGAGCAAGAAAATTCAAAGTTGCTATTGCGGTAGATAGTTTTGATGATAATGATGGAGAGTTAGGAATTAGCGGGAACTTTTTAGGACAAAGTGATCCAGTTGAAGGTACATTTACTTTAACAAGCAAGGAATTTGCAGAAGAGTTTACACCTAAAACAGTATAGGAGGTAATTGAATGATAATTAATGGAGTAGAATTAGAAGATATAGATGTTTATGATCTTGAAGTGGCTGAAAAGTATGATAAGTCTTTAGAAAGAATAAAATCTCTTGAAGAAAATAATAAAAATGTTGGTATGGTTGAAATGATAAAAATTAATTGTAATGCTATATTTGATGTTTTCAATACTATGTTCGGTGAAGGAACTGATAAAAAAGTATTTGGTAGTAAAGTTAATCTATTAGTTTGTATGAAGGCTTTTGAAGAACTAGTTTTACAAATTAATGAGAAGAAAGATGAGATGGAGAAGATAACAAACAAATATTCGACTAATAGAGCTAATAGAAGAAGTAAAAAATAATGAATATCTTAATTGATTTATTGCCTAACAAAATTGAGATTAATAATGAGGAGTACGAGATTAATAGTGATTTTCGTACTTCTATTTTATTTGAATTATTAATGCAAGATAATTCTATAGGCGAAGAAGATAAAATTTATATGGCATTACAGCTTTATTATCCAGTTATACCTAATGATATTAAAGAAGCTATAGATAAAATGTTATGGTTTTATAGGTGCGGTAAAGAAACAACATCATCTAAAGGAAATGGTAAAGGTAAGAGCGTCACTCAAATTTACAGTTTTGAACATGATGATGATTATATATATGCTGCATTTATGGACCAGTATGGAGTAGATTTACAAGATATAGAGTATTTACATTGGTGGAAATTTAAAGCTATGTTTAAGAGTCTTAAAGAGGATAATGAGATAGTTAAGATAATGGGATATAGGAGTATGGATTTATCTAAGATTAAGGATAAAGAGGAAAAAGCTTATTATAAGAAGATGCAAGACTTATATAAGTTACCAGATAATATAAGCAATTCAGAAAAAGAAAAATTAAAAGAAATAGAAAATGCTTTATTAAATGGAACATATAAATAATTTATTGTAATTACAGAATATCTATGTATATAATAAAGTTAATTTTACTTTTGGAGGTATATATGGGTATATTTAGTAAGAAAAATAAAAGTGGAAATAAATCTATAAATCTCTCTTTTGTTGATGGAATAGAGGGGTATGGAAAAGGTTTAGCAGTTGAACTTAGTTTGAATTTAGATAATGAATGCTTAACTATAAAATCTAGAATAGTTAAAAAGCCAGATATTAATTTAAAATTTGTTCAAATTATAGGAGTAAATGTTGTTAGTGAAAGAGATATTATTGAAAAAAGCAAATCAGTTGCTGGTAGAGCTGTAGTAGGAGGAGTTTTGTTAGGCCCTTTAGGAGCTATAGTTGGGGGAATAAGTGGTGTAGGAAATAAGCAAAAGTCAGAAACTAATTATTATATGATTATAAATTATAAATCTAAGGAAGAAGAAACAAAAGTAGTATCTTTTGAAATTGTAGGAGCAAGCCTACACTGGTCTTCATTTATTGAAGAATTAAGAGCTCAAATTAATGAAGTAAAAATAAATGAAAATGAAGAAATATACTTATAAGCACTAAATAGTGCTTATTTTTGTTGGTAGGTGATTGAAATAGAAAATATACGTTGTACAAATTGTAATCAGCTATTGTTAAAGGCTGATATAGTAATAGGGGAGATAAAATGCCCTCGTTGTAAAAAAATTAATAAATTAGATAATTCAAAAGACAGAGCTTAGAGCCACACCTTAGAGTAGTGAGCCAATGCCTGCTTTTTTTATTTTTTAAAGAAAGTAGGTAAGATAATGGCTGATGGAAGAATTATAATTGATACTGAAATAAATTCAAGTGGTGCTGAGAAAGATGTTAAAGGTTTAAGTGGTAAGTTAAGTAGTATAGCCAAAACAGGATTAACTGCATTTACAGGACTGGTAACAGCTAGCGGAGCTGCTATAGGTGGATTAGCAACAATTGCTACAAAGTACAATTCGCAAATGGAAGATTATTTTGCTAATTTTACAGTTTTACTGGGAAGTGCAACCGAAGCTACTAAACACGTTGAAGACTTAAAGGACTTTGCTGCTAAAACTCCTTTTGAAATGACAGGACTTGCCGATGCTTCAAAACAATTATTATCGTTTGGAATAGGCGTTGAAGATATTATGCCAGACCTTCAAATGTTAGGGGATATTTCTTTAGGTAATCAAGAAAGATTTAAAGGATTAGCTTTAGTATTTGCACAAGTTGCATCGGCTGGTAAATTGACCGGCCAAGATTTAATGCAATTTATAAATCAAGGATTTAATCCACTTCAATCTATTGCTGAAAAAACCGGAAAGTCAATGTCAGAGCTTAAAGAAGAAATGTCAGATGGAAAGATAAGCTATGAAATGGTTGCAGAAGCTATGAAAAGTGCTACGAGTGAGGGTGGAAAGTTCTATCAAGGCATGGAAGTACAATCTAAAACTCTTAGTGGTATGTGGTCTACACTTAAAGATGATACTATGTCTTTAATTGGAGATGCATTCAAACCATTTAGTGAAATATTGAAATCAGATGTTATGCCTACGCTGCAAGGAATGGTAGTCAAAATGTCAGAAGCTTTTAAAGATCCTAATATCCAAGCAAGTATAGCTAATATAGCAGATGGATTAGGTGATTTTGCAGTAAAGATAGGTGAGCTAATATCTGATTATCTTCCTAAGATAATAGAAGGGTTTGCCTGGTTATTAGATAATAGTAATGAAATAGCTACAGGTATAATTGCGATAGGCACAGCCTTAATGGTCCTTAATGTAGCTAATATGATAATGGGATTAGTTAAAGCATTTCAAGCTTTTAAATTAGCAAATGAAGGTGCGACGGTGGCTCAATGGTTATTAAATGTTGCTATGTCAGCAAATCCTATAGGTATAGTCATAGCAGCAATAGCAGGTCTTATAGCTGGAATAGTTTATCTATGGAATACAAATGAAGGTTTTAGAACTGCTATAATAAATGCTTGGAATGCAATTAAAGAAGCTGGTATTTTAGTTTGGGATTGGCTTGTGAATTTCTTTACTGTAGATATACCTAATGCTTGGAATAGTGTAGTTGCATTTTTTTCTGGTGTTCCAGCGTGGTTTGGTGAGTTGTGGAATACAATTAAACAAGCTTTTATAGATGGTTGGCAAGCTA
Source organism: Clostridium sp. D46t1_190503_E9 (assembly GCF_015555225.1). Classification (NCBI taxonomy): domain Bacteria; kingdom Bacillati; phylum Bacillota; class Clostridia; order Eubacteriales; family Clostridiaceae; genus Clostridium; species Clostridium sp. D46t1_190503_E9. The sequence goes on along the minus strand of NZ_JADNKB010000016.1, from coordinate 52,634 downwards.
TAACAGATTTTTTCACAATTACAATACCATCTTGGATAGAGCAAATATTTAATTGGTTCAATGAATTACCTTACAAAATTGGATTTGCGTTAGGAAATTTACTTGGAACTATTGTTAAGTGGGGTACTGATACATGGAACTATTTAACAACCAATGTTCCTATATGGATAGAAAATGTAGTAACATTCTTTAGTGAGTTACCGGGTAGGATTTGGACTTGGTTAGTTAATGCTTATAACAATATTGTAAGGTGGGGAAAAGATACATGGAATAACATGTATACTACTGCAAGCAATGCTGTAAGTGCGGTTATAGATTGGTTTGCGAGTTTGCCGGGTAAAATATGGTCTTGGTTATTAAGTACAATATCAAAAGTTTATCAATTTGGAAGAGATTTAGGTTCTAAAGCTTCAGAAGCTGGTTCTAACATGGTTAGTAATATTATAAATGCTGTTACAAATTTACCTTCAAAAATGGCTGAAATAGGTTCTAATATAGTTCGTGGTGTATGGAATGGTATTACTGGAATGGGGAGTTGGATAGCTAGTAAGGTAAGTGGATTCTTTAGTGGAATAGTTGATGGAGCTAAAGCTGCATTAGGAATTCATTCTCCATCTCGTGTATTTAGAGATCAAGTCGGTAAGTACATGGCTCAAGGCGTAGGAGTAGGTTTTGAAGATGAGACTGACAATGTTCAAAAGTCTATGGATGATGATTTTAAAAATTTAGTTGCTAAAATGCAAGGAACGGTAGATTATGAAACTGCTATGACTACAGCTAGAGTTGTTGCACATAACAATAATTTGGGTGGTGTAAGCGATACGGATAATGATGATAATCCTAAAAATAATCCAGTAACAGTAGTTGCTAAATTTATAGTTGATGGTAAAGAATTTACTCAAACAGTTGTAGCTCCTAACCAAGATGTTTTAACTGAATACTATGAAGGGAGGTAGTTTTAATGATAAATGAAGGAGAAATATATTTTAATAATGAAAGAAGTCTGTATTTGAATTTATGTTTAGAAAATTATCCTTCTATTCCAATAACAAATGAAGAATATGAAGAAATACAAGTAGAAGGTAGAAGTGGTAGTTTAATAATTAATAAAGGAACCTATCCAGATAAGAAAATTCCTTTTACATTTACAATTCTATCTCCAACTATTGAAATTAGTTTTGAAAGAGTATATGAATGGCTTACTGAAATTCAAGATAATAGGCTTATATTTGGTAGGGCTGATAGATGTTATAAAGTTAAAAAAGTTATATTTGGGAATATACAAAAAGAATTTAGAAGTATAGGTGAATTTGATGTAACTTTTCTATGTGAACCATTTACACAAGATCTTGAGAAAACAGTACATGAAATTACTAGTAGTGGATTTAAAATAAATTATACGGGTAATGCTCCAGGGGATACGTTAATAAAAGTTTACGGAACTGGTAATATACAATTAACTATAAATGGTGAAACAATGCAAATTAATAATGTTAATAATTATGTAGAAATTGATAGTTATGTACTACAAGTTAGAAAGCAAGATGGAACCTCTAAGGATGATGATACCTTAGGGGATTTTGTTTTATTTACTAAAGGTATAAATACAATTTCTTATACTGGAAATGTAACTAAAGTAGTAGTTGAATATATTACAAAATACAAGTGTTAGGAGGAAATATAAATGAAGAAACAAATAAAAGTAGCTTATTTTCTTCCGGGTACTCCTAAGGATAAGGTTTTAAGTAGTAATGGAAAGAACTTAGATAAATATTGTATAAAATCCACCACAGATGAAGATTTAAGTACAGGCAATTATATTTGCGATTTAACTTTTCTTGTTGATGATAATTTACAGGATATTTTGCAAGAAGAAGTTATTCTAAAAGTTTTATTAGATTATGGATATGAAATTTTTAGAATATCTAAAGTTACAGTAGGTACTAGATATATAGATGTAGTTGCAAGACAGATTACTATTGCAGATAGTTTAACTCTTTGGTTAGAAGATATAAGACCTACTAATATTAATGGCCAAGGCGCAGTAAGTTGGATGCTAGATAAAGCAGAAGGTAAAAATGAAATACAGATTTTATCAGATATAGACACAATGGCTACAGCTTATTATCAGCGTATGAGCCTATATAAAGCCTTACATGATAATGATAATTCTTTCTTAAATCGTTGGGGTGGAGAAATCCAAAGGCGTGGATATACTATTTATATTAATAAACGTATTGGAACTGATAGGGGATTTAGTATAAGAGAAGGTAAAAACCTAACTGGATTTGAAGGCACTTCTAATATAGATAATTTGGTTACTAGAGCAAGAGGGCAAGGCTTTAATGGAATATTAGGTAGCTATATAGATAGTCCGCTTATAGGCTCTTACAATCGCATATATACAGATGTTATCAAATATGAAGATATTAAAGTGAAAGATGAAACTAGTGAAGAGGGTTATGACACTCTAGAAGAAGCACAAGAAGAACTAGATAGAAGAATAAATGAAGAGTTTTCTAAAAATGGAATAGATAAAATTAAAGCTAGTTACACGATAAATTTTGTTCAATTAGAAAAAACTGAGGAATATAAAAATTATATAGTAGCCGAAAGAGTATTCTTAGGAGATACTATTAGAGTTTATATTCCTAAACTGAATACAGATATAAAAGTAAGAGCTATGTCAAAAAAATATGATGTTCTAGCTCAAAAAACTAAAGAAATTAATCTAAGTAACTATATAGAAGTTAAACCTTTAAGTCTTAAACAAATAGCAGAAAGATTAGAAACTATGGATAGTACAGAAACTATACTCCAGTTAGCTAAGGATAACGCAACTTCTTTAATAAAAGGTGGACTTAAAAACTCTTATGTAATAGTAAAAGAAAATGAAATAATAATCGGCGATACCAAAGACATAAATACCATGACTAATGTTTGGAGATGGAATGCTGGAGGATTAGGATTTAGTAGTACGGGATATTATGGAGAATTTGGAACAGCCATTACACAAGATGGTGCCATTGTCGCTGATTTTATAACTACAGGTATATTAAATGCTAAGTTAATCAAAGCTGGAGTATTAAAATCTTTCGATAACACTACATGGATTAACATGGAGAATGGTACTTTTAATTTAGCAAACAAAGTGAAATTTGATGGTAAAAGTTTTGAAGTAGATTTGAGTGATAAAGATTTAGCAACTGGAACACAAATAGAAATTTTAGAAGAAGGATTATCTAGTAAAGTTTCTAAAGGAAAAGATTTCACAACAGAATTTACTCAAACATCTAAAGAATTTAATTTCTCTATAGGAAATGATGAAACAGATGTAAATATAAGCAAATATGGATTAAGAGTAAAAAATGCTGCTATAGAAATAGTAGATAGCAGCAATGAAGCACTTTTAAAAGGAACTTCTAGAGGAAATTTACTATTAAAAGATGGTGCGATTTTGATAAAAGAGGATTTAAGTAGTGCTTATGGGGAGAGATTAGAATTAACAAAAAGAGGAATAGGATTCGTAGGAGAAAATGGAGAGAGCGCAGAAGTTGTATATGGTCTATACAATGATGCTTGTTGGTATTTAACTTCAAGCGAAGCTGGAATAAACGATAAAGTTTTAAGTATAAGTCAAACTGCTAATATATCTAGATTAATTTCAAATTTTGTTGAAGCTACACAACTAAAAGGAACTAGCTTAACTATAACAGAAGGAATAAGTGTTGGAACTGGTGGTACTATAAATGGAACTCTTAACACAAGGAAAATAAATACACAAGGATATGATATAAATTTAGATGGAGGAACTTTATACGGAGATGTAGAGGGCGGAGAAATAACAGGAGATATTTACATTTATAGAGGTGGTGTAACCAGGCCTGCAGTAAGAGGAAATGGAACATCAAGTAGCCAACAAGTTAATGGAATAGCTATAAGGAGTGGAAGCTCTGGGCCATATTTAGAAATACAAACTATGGACTTAACCGCTTATGGTGTTAATGTAAATGCATCTGACGAAAATTTAAAAGAAAATATAACTCAAATAGATGGCGATTTAAGTGCATTAGAAAGAACATTTTCTCTTTTTAGAGAAGAAAAAATAAATGCTATGGAAGAAATTAAAAAAATAAAGCATTATTCTTATAATTTCAAGGAGCCTGAAAAATATGGAGAAGGTGCAAAGTGTGGATATATAGCGCAGGAATTAAAAGAAATAGATAATAATTTTGCATTTGGAGTAGAGCAAGAAGATGGAAGTCAAATATATTATCCTAATTTTAATAACATAGTCCCTTATATTACATTGGCCTTAAAAGAGCAGCAACAACAAATAGATAGGCAAGAAGAGTATATAAGCACCTTAGAGGAAAGAATAGAAAGATTGGAGGGATTGATTAATGGCTAGTAAGTTAAAAGTAGATTTAGATACAAGTAAAGAAAGTTACATTCTACCTAAATGCAAGCAAAATGATGATTTATTACTTGAAGCAAACATATATGAAAATGGAACTGAAAAAAGTTTGACTAATGCAATTATAACAATACAAGCTCTAAAGGCGGATAACACATATATTATTCAAAATACAGATATAATTATAGAAAATAATAAGATAAAAGCTTCTTTAGATAGGGATTTTACAAGGGTTGCAGGAAAAACAAAAATAGAGATAGTTTTAATCGAAAGTAGTAAGCAGAATACTACCTCTTCTTTTGAATTAGAAGTTATAGGAAGTGTAATAAAAGGATCAGTAGAAAGTGGAAATACAGTTACTATATTAGAAGAATTACAAGATAAGATAGTAGAAGCAGGAACAGTTAAGGGAGAAGCCGAACAATTAATACAAAATGGTGGTGCTGCAACTAAAGGCGATATACAAAAAGTTAATGCATCATTGGAAGAAAATAAGAATAGTATAACTCAGTTGCAAAAAGATATTGGAACTACCGCAAATATAGCGGAGTTGATAACTGCAAATAATGAAGCAACTCAAAAAATATCGGAATTAGATAGTAAGTTAGCTCAAGTTGGGAATATATCTAATACAATAAAAAATGTAGAAGATGCGAAAGAAGATTTCAACGGAAAAATTCATGCCAACTTAAGTGAAAGGCTTGAATCCGATATGAGCTATATCAATGATAGATATAATAATGCTAGTTTACTTGAATATGAAGATAAATATATAAGTGCTAGTGAAAGCTATGATGGGTTTACTAAGGATTTAAAAATTAAAGGTAGAACAATTAAAAACTTGCTTGGAGATATAGGGAATTGTGAAAGTATGACTGGTTGGAATGGAAGTACCGATGCGACAATAGATAATAAATTAAAGCTTTTCGGTAATTCGAGTATGAAATTTAACGCTGTAAATCTTAATAGTAATAGATATACAGAAATTACTCTTGATTCAACACATAAATATTTTGTTTCGGCTAATTTTTATTTATCGACATTTACAAGTGGAGAGTGCACCTTGCTTTGTACAGATTATGGGGCATGGACAAACGGTGTAAAGGTTTCTGTTGATACTACAAAATTAAATCAATGGCAAAAGAAATCCACTATAATAACTGGTAGAAATGGGATAAGGTTACAAGTAGGTGCAGGTGTGGCATCAACCTTAACAGCTAATGTAGATGGAGTATGTGTTTATGACCTAACAGAAATATATGGAGTGGGTAAAGAACCTACTAATATTTCACAATTGGAAGCAGATTTACCTTATGTTGATGGAATAGTAAGCAGTAATCCTACTGTTGTGAAGAGTATTGGAAAGAATATCTTTAGTAGAGTTGATATCATGCCAACCAATGTACAATACGATGAAAAAACTGGGGAATATAATTGCAGTATTGGTAGTGCAAACAATAAAATATCTAATAATATAAAAATTAAACCATTTACTAGCTATACAATATCATTTGATGCAAAAAGCGATGTTGAATTTACGGCAACAAGTTCTGATGTTATCAGGATTGATTCGGAAAATTCAGATATAAAAGGCTATACTGGACAAGTAGGAACAAAATATTCCACTTTATCTTTTATTATTCCAAACACAAACAATAGAAATACTATAAATGTTTTATTAAGAAATGTTTCTAACCATAAATTGACGATTAAAAACATCCAAATAGAAGAAGGAACAGTTTCTACATCATATGAACCTTACAAAGAAGATAAAGTAAGCGTTTCATTAACAGAACCATTAAGGAGTTTACCAAATGGAGTTAAAGATGAAATAGATTTTGAGAATAGTAAGGTAACTAGAAAGATTGGGAAAATTGTTTTAAATGGAAGTGAAAGTATAATTCTACAAGAAACTAGTGCAAATACACTTAGATTTGGGATTAATATAAAAAATCCAATATTAAATACATCAGAAGTAAAAGTCATATCAGATAAATTTACTTCTTATTCACAAAATGGGATGGGTGGAATAGATACAGAAGGTATCTCTTCACATTCAGCAAATGGTATTCAGGTAAGAATCTTAAAATCTAAATTATCTACACAAGACGTTGCAGGTTTAAAAACTTGGTTATCTCAAAATCCAGTTACAGTTTATTATGAATTAGAGACACCGATAGAAACAACTTTAGAGATTCAAAACAGACTTAGAACCTATGATAAAAAAACTAATATATTTACAGAAGGCAGTATCGTAGATTCTAATGTTTACGCTAAGATTTCTTCTGATGTTATAACTGCGTTGGATATTAGACATTCTACTGTAAAAAATAAGCTGTTTAATAGTGCTGATGAAAGAATTGAAGAATTAGAGAAAGATGTAAAAAATATTATTACACAAGAAGAGTGGATTGAGCCAACATTACTAAATGGATGGACAAATCATGATATTAATATAAGATATAAAAAAGATAAGTTTGGTAGAGTAACAATACATGGTTCTGTAAAAGGTGGTGTTGTTGGAAGTCCAACCTTTATATTACCAGTTGGATATAGACCATTTAAACCAATAAGAACGCCTGTTGTTTCTAATGGAGAATTTGGATATGCATATTTAACTATGGACGGCAATGTAACTATTATAAAAGGTTCTAATGTGTTTGCTCATATTTACATTCCATCTTTTGATACAGTTTAGTAGGAGGTAAAATATATGAAGTTATATAGAAGAATAGATAATGAAGGACTATTTATAGAAGATGTATTGCTAGAAGAAATTCCTTACGCCTATGACGAAGAAGACAATATAATCTTTGATTCTCATTATATAGAAACACTAGTTCCAGAAGGAATTTATAAACCTAAGTGGAATGGTGCTGAATGGATAGAAGGAATGTCGGGAGAAGAAATGGAAGCAATAAAAAATACTCCAGTTGACCAACCGCTAGAATTAAGAAATAGAGCAGATATAGACTATATATCACTCATGTTAGGAGTTGAGTTATGATGTCACCAATGTTTGATAAGATAAAATATTATTATGAATTAGGATTATGGGATATAAATAGAGTTTGGAATGTCGTTGAAAAAAATGCAATAACAGAAGAGGAGTATAAAGATATAACCGACTTTATTTATCCTAATAAATCTTAAATAAAGTAATATATTACTTAGTTAAATCAATGTGCTAGATTTACTATCTTATCATTCATAAAGTTCATTAATGTACCACTTAATATACGTATTTATATAAATAAAGTTTTAATTGGTTCGATATTAAGAAGGGGGTGAATTTTATGAAAAGAAGTAAAAAGCTAAAGAAAGAAGAAGTAAAGAAAGATAAAGATAATATAAGTAATGAAGTTATTAAATTTATAGTAACGACTATATTAGCTTCTATAATTTCTACTATTTTTGTAGGCGTATATGATAGTTATAAAGTAAACAATGAACAATCAAAAATTTCAACTATTTTATATTATGATATGGTTGATTCATTAAAAATGATTGAATTTGATACAGGTAGAGGGGTTTTTAAGAACCAATTAACGTTTATAGAGGAAGATAAGTTTTATGATTACCTAATAGCAATAAGAGGAAAGGTATCAGAAAAGGACTTTGAAAATATAAAGGTGTATTATAGAAATTTATTTTATTTAGAGGATGTTAGAAAGAAATATTGGGAAGGTGAAGATGAGAATACTATAATTCAGTTAGAAAAAGAATATAATGAATTAAAATGTTCATTAGAGAATGAATATAAAGAGGATAAACCAGATTTTATACAAACTATTGAAGAACTAAAGCATTTAGGGAATGTTAAAAATTAACCTGAGATAACTATTACGCACTAACTGACATAAATTATCTAAGCATATTTTTAACTAAATTTGCCTTTTATCATGAATCAGTATAAAATTAAAAAAGTATAAAAATAGCAAGTGCAAAGGGATAAAAGGTAAAAAAAAATGCGGATTTTAAAGAGTGATTTTGATAAATTAGTTATCCAATACAATAAATACTTTGAAGCAAAAGATAAAGCAAAAGATTATCTTGACTTAAAAAAGAAAATTATAAAGCAGCTTAGGAAAAAAACTCGTAGAGAACTTGAAAATTTAGAATTACAGTTAACGATTGAAAGTAGTAAAAAAGGAACTAATTGGGATAGTTATGTTGGATTACGATTAGCAAATATTGCAATCGTAATTTCTGTAGTAACAACTATTTTACAATATTATCCTGAATCATTACAATATGGTCAAAAGGTTTTGTTATTCTTATCAGTTTTCGGAGCTTTATATCTATATTCATTTTCATATAAAGATGAGAAAATTGAAGATAAATTAGTATTTATGAAATTTTTGCTAAGTTGTGTTAGTGAAGTTTTACAAGAAAATAATAAAAAATAAAGAGCTTACAGAAGTAAGTTCTTTTTTTATACAAAATTAAAAAAGAAAGTAGGTGCAAAATGAATGAAATAACAACATTATTTAATACCTTTGTTTTTCCAGTAGCTCTTTGTATTCTATTGATATGGTTTATGTATAAAAAGATATGGCCACGAGTTGAAATGACATTAGATAGAGTTACAAAAACAAATGAGGAATTAAGTACAAGTAATAGAATATTGACAGAAAACTTAGTGAAGAAAGTGGATCACATGGATGTTAAATTAGATAAAGTTCTTAAAGAAAAAGGAGAGAAGTAAAATGGAATTTGTAAAATTTATAATTGAAAATGCTTTAATATTAGTGCCTGCCTTATATGTTATAGGTTTAATATTAAAAGGAACTGAAAAAATAGGAGATAAGTATATCCCAGTAATATTACTTGTGTTTGGTATCGTAGGAGCAATAGCGTTATTAGGGTTTAATATTAATGCAGTAATACAAGGTATTTTAGTAACCGGAGCAGCAGTCTATACTAATCAACTTTTGAAACAAGTAAATAAGAATGAATAAAGGAGCAGGAGTAATCCTGTTATTTTTATATATTTTAAATATGAGGAGGGGTTTAATATGTTAAAGCAAATGTTAATTGATTCAGGTAAATATGGAGTAAAGTGTCCATATTCAATGGCACCAAAGGGGATTTGTATTCATAATACCGCAAATGATGCACCTGCATCAAATGAAATAGCTTATATGATAAGCAATAATAATGAGGTTTCTTTTCACATAGCTATAGATGATACAGAAGCTATCCAAGGAATACCTTTTAATCGTAATACTTGGCATGCAGGAGATGGAGGAAGTGGCGAAGGAAATAGAAATTATATATCTGTTGAAATTTGTTATTCAAAATCTGGCGGATTGAAATTTATAAATGCTGAGAAAAGAGCAGCTAAAGAAGTAGCAGCATTATTAAAACAATATGGATGGACAATAAATAATGTAAAGAAACATAGAGATTTTAGCAATAAATATTGCCCTCATTTGACATTGGATTTAGGTTGGCAAAGATTTCTTAATATGATCCAAGCTGAATTAAATACATCGACTGGAAATAATAATGTTAATAATGAAGAAATGTATAGAATAAGAAAGAGTTGGGGGGATACTGCTTCGCAACTAGGTGCTTTTAGAATTTTAGAAAGTGCTAAAAAGTTTTGTCAAAATGGATATTATGTTTTTAATAATAAAGGAGAAAAGATATATCCTATAGAAGCTACTAATTCTAAGAAATATTTAAATCTAAAACCACACGTTCCAAGTTGGAGAGTATATTCGATAGACAAGGCTCCAGTAGTAGGTAATGAATGTGCAAAATTAGCACCAGCAACATATGGAGGATTATCTTATGAGATATTAGAAGACAAAGGAGATATTAAGATAATTAAAACTGAAATGTTTGGTAAAGTGCAAATATATGCCCCAAGAGATAATGATAGCTTAATAACAGAAAATCCAATATATTAATTTTTAAGGCTAGTAGGTAGGAGAAATCTTACTTACTAGCCTTTTTGTTTGCTTTAAAATATAATTGACATATTTTTCTGAAATAATACAATAATATTATTAGTATAATATGGGGGATTAATATGAGGAAGAGAAAAAGAAAGTTTTCAGATGTGCATAAAGAATATAAAAAGTTTAAAGAAGAAGATAAGGAAATAATACAGTTATATAATCAAGTTAAAAGAGAGTATCTTGAAAATAATGAACTTAACTGTAATTTAGAAAAAATATATTTGGAGAAGAAATTAAATGGAGAAAAAAGTGAAACATTTAATACTAGTATGACTATATTTATGACAGTTGTAGCAGCTATAATAACCATAATGATAGAAAGGAATATGCCTAATAATACATTTGTAATAATAATAATATTCTTTATGCTAATTATAGAGATATTTGTTATTTTATTTCTATTCGAGAGAAGAAAAATAAGGAATGAACTTGATGAATCTTTGTACTATAAAGTATGCTTAGAAGTAATAAATGAAATTGAAGGAAATCAAATTTAGAATATAAAATAGATTTAGTCCATAGGTTAACATTAACACGAGGTGTGTTCCTTAGATTTCTGAGGAAAATTTTTATTTTAAGGAGGAAGTTTATTGAATAATGGACTAACAAACATTTTATTAGGTAAATTAACGACTATATTACCAGAAATAGAAATTGATGTGCAAAGGCAATTACAAGTTAGGAGAGTTATAGAAGAAGTTACATGTAATTATAATATTACAACTAAAAGCAAAAGTATTGCTAAGGGAGATATAGAAGAAAAGGGGAATTTATTCTTAGAATATATGCAGAAACAAAGATACAGTAAAAATACAGTAGAATGGTATTTTTATATGTTAAAGGAACTAAATTTCTATTTAAAAGTTCCATGTGCTGCTATAAATATAGATGATCTTAGAAATTTTATAGCATATATAAGTAGTACTAATAGTAATAGAAGCATTAATACAATAAATTCTTATATAACTAGATTAAGAGGATTCTTTACATGGTTGCAACAGGAGGAATATATTGTAGTAAATCCAGCGATTAAATTAAGAAAATTAAAAGCACCTAAGAAAATACAAAAAGCATACAACGAAGTTACTGTAGAGAAATTAAGAAATGCTTGTGAAATAATAAGAGATAAAGCCTTGTACGAATTAATGGAAAGTACAGCTTGTAGAGTTGGAGAAATAGTTAATATAAAAGTAAAAGACATAGATTTTATAGAGCAGAGTATATTAGTTACTGGTAAAGGGAACAAACAAAGGCTAGTGTATTTCTCTACTAGAGCAAAGATTTTTTTAGAAGAATATATAAAGACGAGAAAAGGAGATAGTGAGCATCTATTTTTATCTTTGCATAGTCCTTACAAGCCATTAACAGAACGAGGTATTGGATTTATATTACAAAGATTAAAAGAAAAAGCAAAAGTAACAGAAAGGATATTTCCGCATAATTTTAGAAGGACTAAGGCAACAAATCTTTTAAATAGTGGTATGAGTTTACAGGGAGTACAACAATTTCTAGGTCATGCATCTCCAACAACTACGGAAAGATATGCAACATTAACTCAAGAAAATTTAAAAAATGAATATAAAAGACTTACTAAATAAGGATATGGAATTACTCCATATCCTTAAATTCTATTAAATCTTCAACATTACATTTAAACAATTTACAGAATATATCTAAATGTTCTTTTACTATATGTTTATTAGTATCATTGCAGTAAGCAGAAATAGTAGGTTGTCTAATTCCTGTTTTTTGAGCAAGCTCTTTTTGTGTCATTCTAAATTCAGCTAACTTTATGTGTAATTTCATCTTAATCATATTATCACCTTCTAAATGTTTATATTTATATTATATACTAAAAACGTATAAAAATAAAATTAAATTTTAAACTAATTTACGAAAAACGTATTGACAATATACGAAAATAGTATATAATTAAATTATAGATAGGAGATAAACTCCTAAATAAAAAAATGAAAGAGGTAATGGGAAATGGAAAGATTAATGGAATTAGTAGAAAAGGAAATTATAACTTTAGAGGAGTTGCAAGAAGTAGAGGAAATGGAAGATGTAACAGTACAAAATAACGGAATGAGCGGAAGAAACATAGGTTGTCATTGGTACACAGCCATTACAGCAGATAAAAAAGAGTTTGATCTTTATGTAAAATAAATAGAAGGTTCTAAGTGGTTTATCCTTAAAGCCACTTTCCAGATTAACTTTAACACAGGGTGTCCTAAAATAAAGGTTATGCTTTATCCTAGAAAAGCAATAGGAGGATATACATGTTAAGTAAAAGAGCATTAGAAATTAAAACTAATATTAAAGAAATAACTGAAGAAGAAGCTAGATTATTAGAAGAAGTAGAAAAATATTATCAAGAAAAAAGCGGAAGAAATTCAGAAATTGAAATGAATTTTTGGGAAAAGGGAAGCGTGAGAAGAGTTTATATAAAATGCTCTTGGAGATGTAAAAATCAAAATTCTAAAGGAAACTACTTTGATTTAGTAAACAAATGGTTAAGTGATAGAGAGTACGGAAAGCAATTCTAACAAATTATAATAAAAAACAAAAAGCACTTAGAGTAGAATCTAGGTGCTATTTTTTTTGTATTAAAATATAAATTTGGGGTAAATTTCCTGTAAAGTATTGTAATGGTTAAGAAATAATTATAAACTATTAAATGATAAAAAATAAAGGAGGTTTATAATAATGAAATACTTTAAAAAGTCGATTTCTTTTTTACTTACGTTATTTGTAAGTATTGCTTTATTGAATAGTATAAGTGCAAGTGCAAGTTCAATAAAGAGATTAGCAGGTTTAAATAGGTATGAAACATCTGCTAAAATATCTGGTAATTTTTCTACAGCAGATGTTGCAATAATAGCTACAGGAAAAGATTATCCAGATGCTTTATCAGCCACCCCTTTAGCTAAAAAATATAATGCTCCTATAATATTAGTTGAAGGGAATAAGTTAAATAAGGAAGCATTAAATGAACTCAAGAGATTAAATGTAAAAAAAGTATTTATAGTTGGTGGAACAGGTGTTGTATCAACTAATGTATATACAGATATACAAAACTTAGGTATTACTGTTCAAAGAGTTGCAGGTAAAAATAGATATGAAACTTCATATGAGGTTGCAAAATTAGTTGGAACAAATAATGGAGCCTTTGTTACAACTGGATTAAACTTTGCAGATGCCTTAAGTGTAGGTCCAATAGCTGCTACTTTAGAAATGCCAATTATATTAGCGGATAAAAATTATCCAGGAATAAATTTAAATGTAAACAAAACATATGTAATTGGTGGAGAAGCTATAGTTCCAACAAAAGCATTAACAAACTTTAAAAATATAACAAGGATATATGGAAGCAATAGATATGAGACTAATAAAAAGTTAGTCACTACATTTAAGAATATTCTTAATTTTTCTAATGCGTATGTAGCTACTGGTATTGATTTCCCGGATGCTTTAGCTGGAGGAGCCTTAGCAGCATTAAATAAGAATCCAATTGTATTGACAGACAGAACTCCAGATACAAGTACTAAGGATATACTAATAGAAAATAAAATAGCTAATTTAACAGTACTAGGTGGAGAAGGAGTTGTCCCTACTAGTACAGTAAATAGTTTATTAAATTCTTCTAGTACTGATACTAGTTTATTAAAAGTTCATTATATAGATGTTGGTCAAGCTGATAGCATTTTAATAGAAAATAATGGAAAGTTTATGCTGATAGATGCTGGTAACAATGAAGATGGAAATCTAGTTGTTAATTATCTAAAATCTAAAGGAGTAAGTAAATTAGATTATGTTATTGCTACTCATCCACATGAGGATCATATTGGTGGACTAGATAATGTTATTAACACTTTTTCGATTGGCAAGATAATAATGCCTAAAGCAGTTACAACAACAAAGACATATGAAGATGTGTTAAATGCTATAAAAAATAAAGGATTAACAGTAACAGCACCAAAGGTAGGAGATAAATATTCTATAGGTGGAGCTAGCTTCACAATTTTAGCACCAAACTCAACAAGCTACGAAAATTTAAATAATTACTCAGTAGTAGTAAAACTAACACATTTAAATAATAGTTTCTTATTTGCAGGAGATGCAGAGATGCTTTCAGAAAATGAAATGATTAATAAGGGCCTAGATTTAAGAGCTGATGTATTAAAAGTAGGTCATCATGGAAGTAGTACATCTACATCACAAGCATTTTTAGATAAGGTAAACCCTAAATATGCAGTGGTTTCAGTAGGAAAAGGCAACTCTTATGGGCACCCAAATAAAAGTATAATGGATAGATTAAAGGCTAAAAATATAAAAGTATATAGAACTGATGAATCTGGAACGATAATAGCTACAAGTAATGGAAGTAATATTACTTTCAATGTTTCTCCAGGTAGTTATAATGGAACTATAGATAATCCTAGCATTCCAAGTAATCCAGGCTCAAATCAAGGAACAACCACAGGTGATATAAGAATAACAAATGTAGATTTAGACAAAGAAATCGTAACACTAAAAAATTATACTAATACAGATATAAATATGACTGGTTGGAAATTAGTTAGTGTAGAAGGAAATCAAGTCTTTGATTTTCCAAGTGGCTATATAATGAAAGCTAATTCTCAAATTACAATAGCAAGTGGAAAGTCAACTGGAACATTAAAGTGGACTAGTGCCTATATATGGAATAATGAAGGGGATAGAGCGGAGTTATATGATAGCTCAAATAAATTAGTTTCCTATAAATAGTCAAAAGTAAAGCATCTAGAATAATCTAGGTGCTTTATTTTAATATTAATCCTACTGCTAAAGAAAATAAACATATAAACATTAAACTTATACTTAAATCTATTCTTATAAATTCTCTTTTCATATAATCACCTCATTTTTAATAATCTTTATCATGGAATTTTGCATGACATTTTCTGCATAAAACTACTAAGTCGCTTAAATCCTCATGTCCTATATTTTTATATGTATTATGATGAACATTTAAATATTTTGTACTAGAACATAATTGGCACCTATTACCTGCTCTCTTCAAGGCTTTTAATCTAGTTTCTTTCCAATGCGGGCTGTTTAAGTATTCTTGATATTCTATTTTTTTATTTTCTCTTTTATATGAATCTATAAAATCTTTATAGATAATATTTTCTTTTATTGATTTTTTTCTTTCTAATAATAACTTATCTTTTCTATTTTCGTTTTTAACGACTAATATTGTGAATAGAATTGATAGAACAATTGTAATCGGCATTAGCAACATAAGGTTCATAGAATCACCTTCCTAGTGTGATTTTTCCCTTAAATATGGTAAAATATACATGTAAGGGGTGGGCGTATGGGTAAAAATTACGAAAAAATAGACTTAGCATTTTCAGTAAACAATGAAAAAGAAATGGAATTATATAATTGGATTGAAAATAAGTGTGGTATATTGAATAAATCTACATTAGTAAAGCAAATGTTATATGAATTAATGATTAAAGATAAGAGCGATAAGTAGCTCTTATTTTTTTATTTATAAATTCTGAAATATTAAGAACTATTCTGAAATATTCTGCATATATATAAACTAAAGATATAAAAAAGGAGAAAATTATGGCAAGAAAGATTACTATTAGTTTTAAGGAAACAACAAAGGATATAGAGTTATATAGTTATTTAGTATCTCTTGAAGATAAATCTACTGAGATAAAAGATTTAATTAGAAAAGCACTTAAAAATATGGAGGAGAAAAAGTGAAGGTTTATTATATAAACAAAGAATTAAATATTGTTATTAGTTTAGATAAACTTAATAAATTATCTCCTAATACAAGGCTAGTTATGGATTATAAAGGGAGAGAGATTGCTTATAGTGTAAATGATATTTATAAATGTAGAGATTGGAAGGTATGTACGATAGATGATTATAGCTTAAATCTAGATGATATTAGAGAACTTATGAAGAGAGTAGATAAAGATAGCGAAGTATATAATAAATTATTAAAAGAAGAGCAGGACTTATTAAATATATTGGTAGAAGATAAAACTATAGAATTAGAAAGGAGTTTATTCTAATGATAGCAGAGTTAGGATTAGCGACACAATTCTTGTACTATAGTTTAGGCTTAATAGCAACAGGAGGAGCATATTCTTCATTAAAAAAACATCTTAATAAACAAGATAAATTAGCTAATAATGATATAAAAAACTATAAAGAATTAAATAATATTATTGGCAAAGATGGATTAAAAATATCTAAAAATATAAGTCTGAAAGAAAAAATAGATTATGAGGGAATATGTTTAATAGGACCAACTGGGGCAGGTAAAACTACATCATTATTCTTAAATAATTTACTAGATAATAAATTAAGAGGTAGCTTGATTGTCACTGATCCAAAAGGAGAATTGTATAATCTCACTAGCGGGTATCAAAAGAAAGTTTGTAGAAGAAAAGTTTATAAAATAGATTTCTCAAATACTGATTATAGTGAAAGATATAATTTATTAGCTAATTGTGAGAATTCAGGGGAAGTTATACAACTAGCAAGTAACTTACTATTAAATGGAGCGTTATCAGTAGAATTAGCAAGCGGAAAGAAAACAGGAGGAGTAGAATGGATTCAAATGGCCGAGCCTTTACTTGCAGCAGTATTACTCTATGTCAAAGATTTAGAGAAACCATTTAATACAATAGAATTTGCATTACAATTAATCCTTAACCTTAATAATGGACAACTTAAAGGTTTAATAGATAAATCTAAAAATATAGATGCCATAACTCAATATGATATATTCCTTATGGTAGGTGGAGCAGATAGAACAGAGGGAAGTATTAAGATAACTTTAGCAAGTAATATGAAGTTGTTTACTACTAAGGATGTCAATAAGATATCAATAGATACCACATTCAATATAGAGGATTTTAGGAAAGAGGAATCAATTTTATATGTAATATATCCTGAAAGAAAAAGTGTATATTTAGCACCTTTTATAGCACCTTTATTTTCACAATTAATAGATAAGCTTATAGATAGTTATAATAATAAAAGCATACCTATACGCCTTTTATTTGACGAGTTTGGTAATATAGGTATGCTATCTAATATGAGTATCAATGCTGCTACTGTAAGAAGTAGAAAAATGAGTATAGCTACTTGTGTTCAAAGTATCACTCAACTGTATCAAGTATATGGAGAGCATAGCAGTAAATCTATACTAAATAACTTGAAAACAAAGATTGTACTTCCTGGAATAACAGATGTTGATACGATAAATTATATTTCTAGTTTATGCGGAGTAACAGAAATTAATACTAAAAGTACAAGTTATTCAGAACAAAAACAAAGTACAAGCTACTCTAAGACGAAGAAAAAGATATTTGAAGATGGAGAATTAAGAACACTAGAAGATAATACCGCTTTAATAGTAGTTAATAATAAGATGCCAGTAATAGATAAAATATCATTGTATTTTAAAACGGAATTAAAAGAAAATGTTATAGAAGAAGTTAAATATAAAAAAATCTCTACAAATATATATAACTTTAAGAAAGAGATAGATAGAATAAAATCACATAGCAATGAGCAGGAGTTAAAAGATGACAACGCAAGACGAACTTTACGACAAATATTTAAAGAAGAAAGCTAATAGGCGTTACAATTCTGATGCTAGATTTTTTACAGTATTTAGAGTTGGAGAAAAATTTAAAAATAATCCCAATGCTGATTCAATATCTATAGATGGATTGGCTAAGTTTGAAAGGCATAACAATAGAAAAGGTAAAGTACCTAATGCAGATCCTAAAAAGAAACATCTAAATCAAATTCTTATAGGAAATGAAAATGTAGAAGAAACTGTTAAGATGTATTTAGAAGGTGTTAAAATAAGAGATAATTCTGTTATTGCAAGGGAGATAATCTTAAGCGCAGGAAAGGGATTTTATAATAAGTTGAATGATGCAGATAGGGAAAGATGGTTAGAAACTAATATTAAATTTTTAAAAGATAATTTTGGTGATAATTGTGTATATGCTGTTTTACACATGGATGAAACTACTCCACATATACATGCTTTAATAGTTCCGGTCTTTTACAATGAGAAAAGAAAGATAGCAACTCTTAATAACAGTTATTATTTTGGCGATAAGGAGAAATTAAGTGCATGGCAAGATAAATATACTGAGGCTTTAACAGAGAATTTTCAGAATATATTTAAGAGAGGTATTAGAGGCAGTAAAGCTACACATGTTGACTTAAAGACTTACTATGCACTTATAAAGGAAAACTTAAATGAATTAAATTCAGATGTAATACTAGCCAATGCTAAAGAGAATTTTATAAATAAGAAGAAAATAGAAGAGCTTCATGACACTCTAGAGGATAAAGAAGAGGAACTAAAGTTAGCAGAAGAAATAGTTAAGAAAAATAAAGAGTTAAAAGAAGATAAAAAGCTATATGAATATGTAATAAGGAACTTAGCAACTAAGTATAACATTCCAGAAGTTGAGGTCTATAAGATTATAAAAAATAAAGATAAAAGTAAGAATATAGAGAGGGAAAGATAAAATCCTTCTCTTTTTACTTATAATGGAAGAAAAATTGTAAAGTACTATTTTGAAGCTTTTTAAGAGGAGGGTACTTACTACGTTTTTTTTGCATTATGTAACTATAAATATATAATTCATAAATAGTTATTAACATAAATATGTGACATAATAAAATAATTAAAACGATAAAAAGTAAAGAGTAGGAGTTAAACCTACTCTATTTTTTCATATAATTCATCTATTTTAACATTCAACTCCTCAGCTATTTTTAATAATAATCCAAATCTTATATCAAATTTATTATGTTCTAATTCACTCAGGTAGTTAGCGCTAATTCCAATACGGTTAGCTAATTCATTTTGAGATAATCCTTTACGGATTCTAATTTCTTTTATCTTAAGTTTATAGTTTAGTTTTTCCACAAATACATTATATAGACTTATACTGCAATTTTAAAGAGGTAAGTTATGTAAGGTGCAATAACCTTATGTTTCTTGTATGCACCAACTATTTTAAATATAATTTTATTAAAATGTTATTTTTGAGGTGGGGAAATGTTAGTACATAGGGTAAGGATAAGTAATAGTATAGATAAAGTGCTTTATGAGAAGCTGAAAAAGTTATCGGAAGAAACAAAGGTTCCAATGTCGAAATTACTAGATGAAGCTATAGAGGATTTGTTGAAAAAGAGAAAATAATGTCTTAATCTTCGAGGTACTCGATGTAAGTGTATTATATAATTATATCGAGAGGGGAGATTATAAAATGTGTATAAAATATAAGGGTAATAAGATTATAATAAAATATATAGAGTATAGGTTTGATTATATATCTTTTGATTATAATACATACACTATAATCTATATGAATAAAGATTTGGACAAACATACTAAATCTAAGATATTACATAAGACATTAAAAAAGGTCAGAAATTAATCTGACCTTTTTATATTAAATTATTCTTTTTTAATAGATCATATCTTTCTCTAGGCAATTGGATAGTGTTATTTTTATATCTTTCAAGTGTTGTTCTATGACATTTTAGTTGTTCACATATTTTATTTATTCCACTATCATCTATAAGTTTTTTTATATTAACACCTTGATTTAATATATAGGATAGGTAATCATCTAAAATAATATTTTCATCTAGAACTGATATCAATTTTCTTAAGGTATCAATACTAATATTACTTCTGAAACCAGATTCTAGTTCCGAAATTGTAGATTCACTTAATCCAGTAAGGTTCGCTAACTCTTTTCTAGATAAGTTAGATATTAATTTAGCTTTTTTGATTCTGTCAGCAAGTGTTTTTGTTGGTAAATCATTATATAATAATAAATTCAATTTTGTTGCAGTTTGGATAATCATGGTGAAGCAATATGTACTGGTAGCCTAGCTGGGCATAATGCTGTAAGGCTTGCAATGGGAATACCTCTATTAATTCTACCAGGATCAATAGCTATAGGGGATATAATATCTTATGCAAATGAAAAAGCAGGAACAAGAGAAGGTAGAAAAAATAGATATACATTTGCAGGAGCAGAATACTTTAAACGAATGAAAGAATTAGGATTGTATACTGTTGATAGAGAAGAAATAAAAGATAGAATTAAAAAGGTTAATTTAGATAAAGTATTTGATCAAAAATTAATATAGTAAGAAGTAAGAAAAAGAGAATAGAATATTTTATTCTCTTTTTCTTTATATAGAAGCCTTAAGATTGGTTAGTCATTAGGAAATTTTTTCATTTATATAATAGGAACAAAATAAAAAGGATGTCTAGCTGTAACTTTAGTTAAAGAAATAGATATATTATTACTAATTTGAACATATATTAATAATAAAATAAAAATTTATATTAGGTGGAATAATCTGAATATAAGTGATAGAATACTATATATAAATTTGGGACAGGGAGTAGATATGTTAGACTTTGATTTAATGAATATATTTAATGGATTTATAAGAAATTATGCAAATTTCGGTTTAAATAAGAATAGTAGTAGATTTGAAGCAGTAAAAAGAGAAATTAAATATTTCATAATGCTTGGACAATTTTTAGGCTATTCAGTAATGCACAAGGGAATAAATAATGATGATGAAGCTTCTTTAAGTAATATTGAAGTAGCATGGAAAGATTATGATTTTAATACATTATCCTCAAGTTCTATAAAATTACAGCTTTTTAGAGAAGATGATTTAGTTAATGATTTGGAGGTAATACAAAACTTATTGTATAAAGTAAAAGAAGATCCCGATAAAGCATATGTACAAATATTAGAAACTTCATCAAATGCACGTATAGATTATCTTAACAATATAATTAATACGTCATATTTAGAAATAAAAAAAGATATGTTAGTAATTTATATAATTAGGGATATACTAAATGATAAGAGTTACTATAATGGATATTTATTTGAAAAAGGTAAAATTACTAAGAAAAAGATAGGTATTTGTTATAGTGATGTTGTAGGAGAAAAAAAGGCTGTTTTTAAGTTTTAATATTATCCTTTAATATTTAATATATAAAAGGAGAATAGTTATGGAAATAGAAAAAGGAAAAATACAAGAGATTTGGAACTACAATCATAATAAGATAATAAAATATAAACAGGTAATTAAAAATAATACTTTAAATGAAGTTACAGAAATTGAAACAGAAAATTTAAATGAATTAATTAGTGAAGTTAGGAAACAACTTTATGAATGGAACAGAATTATATAAATAAACAATTAAATAGGGGGAAGTATGGGGATTAAAGCCATAAATAAAATAGATTTTGATAAAATAGTGAAAATAAAGTTTAATAATATTTTAGATGGATTTGAAAAATTTAATTATATTGAGCTTTATTCTAGAAAATATAAAGAAAATAAAGAAATTGAAGAGGATTTTATTAAAACATTAGAAAGCTTTTTTGATTTAAATTACGATGAAAATAAAATAATAGTAGATTTTTATAAAAACAAACTAGATAAAGATAGTATTGAATTTATTGAAAATAATCTTGATTTAGAAGAAATAAAACTATTCAATGAAATTTTAAATTCAGGTACTATAAATGATATGTTTTTTGAAATAAGTGACAAAAAATACATAAAATTATTAACTAAGTTATGCACTAGAGAATTATTTTTTATAACATTCTATTTTACTAAAGGACCAGTTACAATATGGGGAAACTATAATTTAAAGTTTCCACTGTTTTATGATAAAGATAATATAGATGAAGAAAGTATAAAAGATTATTTTATTATTGCAAGAAATAATAATTTATTATGAACCTTTTTGTAAAAGACATAAATTATACTTATCTATCATAATAATTAATGTTAGTTTATTAGATAAGTAGGGGATATTTATGAACCATTTAAAGAATTTTATAAAAAAAATTAATAATGATGATTTAGAAGAAGATAGAATAGATGAAATAACTTTAAAATGTAAATATTGTAATAAAGCTATTAATATTAAAGATTCATACATAGATAAAGAAGATTTAAATATATATTGTTCTAAAAAGTGCTTTATAGAAAATTTAAATTGTAAATATTTTTAAAGGGTATCCTTAATTAGGTACCCTTATTTTTATGAAGAAATATTTTCTTCAATATTATTATAATTTGGAAATAAGACAATTGTAGATAATCTAAATTCTCCATTTTCCAATAATCTTAAAAACCATTTAATATGTTGATTTGATGAACTACCAATTATAGAGTAGTTTTGAGCATTATTTTTATATTTAGGATAAATCATTGTTGATGAGTTATTAAATTCATTAATTATAATAATACTATACTCATAATCAGTACAAAAATATTTTAAATTGCTTAAATCAATGCTTAAGATGTTATCGTTTATAACAGAAGAGCATTTAAATATTTCACGAGTTTTAATATTTTTTAAAAATACAGATATTTTGTTTGTAGGTAGATAGTTGATATTATCAAAATTTAGAGATAATTTATCATTTTTTAATTCAAAGGAAATTATATCTTTTTCTAAAATATTAAAATTATTGAGATGTAGTTTGAAAAAATTATCAATATTTCTAGTTTCCTTCATAATATTCCTCCTTAGAAATACTATATAAGCTGTACTTATATTATTTAAATAAATATAAATACAACTTATATAAGTTTTAAAGCTATTTTGTTAGGTAATTAAACAAATAAAATATATTTATAATATATTGTTATAATTTAATAAACATGTTAAAGATTTTATTTGAATTATATAAGTTTAAATTAATTCTATTAGTATTAAAGTTAGTAAATTAATTTAAATAAAATGAAAAGCTTGAAAACATATATATTAACTATAATATTTCTATGGCTAAGAAAAGTTACAAGTTATTTTGAAAGAGAAGTTTTATTAATAAAAAGAAAAAATGCTGATTATCTCATCAGCATATCTATCATTATATCTAAGGTAGCTTTAGTTTTATTTAAGTTACTAATATAATCTGCAATATGATTTTTATAATATTCAACTCCACTGTCTGTAATAGAATATACTTTTTTACTTCTTTTATTTAAAAATTCATCACCAGTCCATGAGCTTTTAACATATCCTTTTAATTCTAAGTCATAAAGAGTTTCATATATTGTACTAGATGAAACAGGAAATGGCAGAGAAGTTTCTGAAAATCTATTTCTAAATTCCTCAAGAACCCTATTTCCAAATATAACATTGCCTTTTGATAATTCTTTTAATATATAGAAGCTATAAAGCATTTTTGTGTTTACTACATTTCTAGGTGCAACTAATCTATTTCTTTTATCCATATAATACCCTCCTTATATATAATATAGTTTATCATATAATTTAATGAATGTACATTTAAGTAATATGCTCGTAAATGATAATAAAAATAAAAGAAATATTACCGAACACAAACAATATGTAATGAATACAATGTACTATACAAAAGAGTAGGAGTTGATTAACATGTCAAGAAGATCTTGTTGTAACAGGTGCTGCTGTAGAAATAACTGTTGTGGCGGAGGATGCTGTAATAACTGTGGTGGCGGATTCGGAGGCTGCGGAGGCTGTGGAGGTTTCGGTGGCTGTGGCGGATTTGGTAATTGTGGATTCGGTTGTGGAGGATTCTTTCCATTATTATGGTTATTATTACTAGGTGGCTGTTGGTAGTAAAATAGTAAAAGGATGCATTAGCATCCTTTTATTATTAAAATTAAAATCTGATATCAAATACAGATTTATGTAAGAATTTTTTTTTCATATAGGCTAATAATAATTTATAAGTAAAAGATAAATAAGGTGGTATATATGAAAAAATTATATTTAAAAGATGCAAAAATGAATGAAACTATTGAAACTACTTTTATGGTGATAAAAATATTATCTTATGATAAAAATGATTTTGTTGCAGTTATTGGAGATAATTCAGGAGAAGTAAAAGCTTATATAAAAAATATAAATACAGTTGTAAATATTGGTGATGTTATATTAGTTAAAGGAAAACTCTTATCAAAATTTAAAGTTAATTTTATAAAAAAGATTTCAGAGATAAATATATTAGATTACTTACCTTCAGTTAAGAAATCAATAAATGAAATTATGAATGAATTAAATGATATAAGTAAATTTGAATTTAAAAGCTTAGAAGCTAAAACAATTAATGATTATTTTTTTGGTAATGAAGAATTTCTAGATAAATTTAAAAAGGCAATAGGTGGAGTATTTAATCATCATAATTATATAGGAGGTCTAGCTGAGCATACTTTAGCAGTAACAAGCCTAGCACGTGAGTTAGCTTATAGATATGATTGTAAACATAAAGAAATAGCTATATTAGGAGCAAAATTACATGATATAGGAAAAATAAGAGAAATGGTTTATGATGGACCATTTTCTTATACATTAGAAGGAGAACTTCAAGGACATATTGTTATTGGGTTAAATATGTTAGAAGAAGCTTTTAATAGCAATAGAGAGATTTATTCTAATGATTTTATTAATAGATTAAAGGCTATAATTATTCAGCATCATGGTAAACCTGAATTTGGATCTCCTAAAGAGCCAAATTCTATGGAAGCCTATATAGTTCATTATGCTGATTATGTTGATGCTACATTAAATAAGATAAGTATAATATCAAATGATTTAGAGAGTGGTGAGTGGAGTAATTTTGATAAAAGAATAAATGGACGAATATATATATAATAACGTATATAAATAGTTAATAAATTTTTACAGAAGATAATATTTTATTATTATAATGCCAATAAAATCATAAAAAATAATAAAGTGTATGATACAATATATTAATATAATATATTAGAGGTGAAGTTATGCAACAAAATAGATGTTTTTGTGAGAAATGTAATAAGATTCAATATATAGAAGTTAATAGTTGCAAAGAAAGTAAAGAATTTAATATAGGGAAAATTACTTATGATAAACTATATGGAAAATGCTTAGTTTGTGGAAATGAAGTATATTCTTTGAAATTATCTAAAAAGAACAAAATTGAAATTAATAAAAAAATAAAAGAATTAGAAGATGAAGTGACAATATTAAGAATTATAGAAGGTAGCAAAAAAGGTAATCTTATATTAGAAAATGGGGATAGAGAACTTTTAAATGAAATTGAAAGTATTTTATTAAATAAAAATAAAAAATAATTTCTTAAGTTATTAAATAAGATTTAGTCTAATATAATATGGTGTAAAAGTATATAATTGCTTTAGGGGGACACTTATGTTGGACTTATTAATATATTTAGATGAAGCTTTAATCAAAAATTTAAATTCAGTAGCGTTAAGAGGTTATATTGATATAAGAACATATAGAAGGATTAAGGATAGAACATTTGGAGGCAATGTAAAAATAGGAGATAGAGAATCAAATGGCTCAGATTTTAGAGATCATAGAGATAAAATAGATGGATATAAAACTAAACATAAAACTTATGAAGACCACTATCAAAATGGAAGAGATAAAAGCTTAGGTTTTGAAGGAAGAGATTTTGATAGAAATGAGCAAGAAATAAAAAAAATCACTACTATTTTTACCCTGCATAATGAGTTGTTAAATAATATGATTACTAGCAAGAACGTTAAGCAAGTAGACAGTAATTCTATTGAAAATGGAGATGTAAAAGAAGGAGATTATGTACAAATTAGTGGATGTGTGCAAGAAATTTCACTTCCATTTTATATAGATACATTAATTGATAGTATAAATTGCTATGGTGTAGATTTTTTAAACACATTACTAGAAAAGGAAAATTTAAAGACTTTAAATTTTAATATAATTTGTAAGCTTTTAGAAAGATTAAGAAAATCCATAACTGCAAGGGGAAGTTATGATTTAGTAATTCAAAATGAAAAAGCATCATTAGTTCTACCAATAAGTGAAAATAATTTCTTAAGTAATCACTCTCACATATTTGATTTAGTTCATTGTTCTTGCAAAATATTTGGTAAGGTTATGATGATAAAAGAAGATAATAATAAATGCATAAGTTTATTAAGAAAATCATCACAAGAAGATTATTATCAAGAAATATTAGATTCTATAGAACCATATTTAGAAGTTTTGAGAAAAAATAATATAATTCTTCCTAAAAAACCCGAGTGTAATATAAAGGGAAAGATGATAATGATTTTACCTATTAGTATATGCTTATAAACCCTAATAAGCATATACTTTAATTTAATATAGAAAATATAAAAGTTTAAATTAAAGCAATGTAATTATATAAAGTATTATATATCAGTTTTAAAGGTAAGTATATTTTATATTGTTCTTTTTTAGTAAACTTATATCTGTTCATTTTTTAACTTAATGTAGAAAGAAAAAAAATTATACTGTATAATTAATACTTAATGGGTAACATAAAGAATAAAAAGGAAAGAGGCATTAAGATGAAAGTAGGATTTGACCATAAAAAATATTTAGAAGAGCAATCTAAATATATATTAGAGCGAGTAAATAATTATGATAAATTATATTTAGAATTTGGTGGAAAGCTTATGTTTGACTTACATGCAAAAAGAGTTTTGCCAGGATTTGATGAAAATGCTAAAATAAAGCTTTTACAAAAACTAAAAGAAAAAGTTGAAGTTGTTATTTGTGTATATGCAGGAGACATAGAAAGAAATAAAATAAGAGGCGATTTTGGTATTACATATGATTTAGAAGTTTTAAGATTAATAGATGATTTAAGAGCTTATGAACTTGATGTAAATAGTGTTGTTATAACAAGATATAATGGACAACCAGCAACAACTGTTTTTATAAACAAATTAGAGCGTAGAGGGATAAAGGTTTATAAGCATGAAGCTACAAAGGGTTATCCAACAGATGTTGATACAATAGTAAGTGATGAAGGCTATGGAAAAAATCCTTACATAGAAACTACTAAGCCAATAGTGGTAGTTACTGCTCCAGGACCAGGAAGTGGTAAACTAGCTACATGTTTAAGTCAATTATATCATGAAAATAAGAGAGGAAATGTTGCAGGGTATTCTAAATTTGAAACTTTCCCAGTTTGGAATGTTCCATTAAAACATCCTTTAAATATAGCTTATGAAGCAGCGACTGTAGATTTAAAAGATGTAAATATGATAGACTCATTCCATTTTGATGCTTATAACAAGGTAGCTGTAAACTATAATAGAGATATTGAAAGTTTCCCAGTATTAAAAAGAATTATAGAAAAGATTACTGGTGAAGAGTCAGTTTATAAATCCCCAACAGATATGGGAGTAAATAGAGTTGGATATGGAATAGTAGATGATGAAGTAGTTAAAGAAGCATCAAGACAAGAAATAATAAGAAGATACTTTAAAACTATTTGTGAATACAAAAAAGGATATGTTGATAAAGAAACATCTGATAGAGCTAAATTAATTATGGAAGAGCTAAATTTAAAAGAAACTGATAGAAATGTAGTTGTTCCAGCAAGAGAGTATTTATTAAGACTTAGAAGTTTAGCAGATAAAGGTGAAGTTTTTTCAGCAGTAGCATTACAGCTTGAGGATGGAACTATTATAACAGGTAAGAGTTCAAAGATTATGGATGCTTCAGCAGCAGTTATATTAAACTCAATTAAATATCTTGCTAATATATCAGATGATATTCATCTTTTATCACCTGTAATATTAGAGCCAATTAAAAATTTAAAACTTAAGACATTAGGAATAAATAATACAGTTTTAAATTGTGAAGAGATATTAATAGCATTAAGCATATGTGCTGCAACTAATCCAACAGCTCAAGTTGCACTAGATAAGCTAAAGGATCTAAAAGGTTGTCAGGCTCATTCAACAACTATTATAACCACAAATGATGAACAAACTTTTAGAAGACTTGGAATAGATATAACTTGTGATCCAGAGTATCAAAGTGAAAGTTTATACTATAATAATTAGAAACTTAAAACTATCTTTAGAATATTCTAGAGATAGTTTTTTTATAAATTAATAAAATTCCTATGCAAACTATAATTTTAAATCAATATTTAGGAAATACTATTCTTAATAGAATAGGAGGTTTTTTCAATGAATGATGATTTATCTGTTAAAATTATTCCTTTAGGTGGAGTAGGTGAAATAGGAAAAAATATTACAGCGATAGAAGTTGGAAATGAAATAATAGTAGTAGATTGTGGAGTGGCTTTTCCGGACGAAGAAATGTATGGAGTAGATTTAATAATTCCAGACATAACATATTTAATACAAAACAAAGACAAGGTAAAAGGCTTTTTTATTACTCATGGGCACGAAGATCATATTGGATCAATTCCATATATATTAAAACAATTAAATGTACCTATATATGGAACAAAATTAGCATTAGCAATTATTAAAAATAAACTAATAGAACATGATTTAATAGAAACTAGCAATTTAATTAGTGTAGACCCTGGTTCAAAAGTTGATTTAGAAAATATAAGTATCGAGTTTATACAAAGTACTCATAGTATAGCTGAATCTTGTTGTTTAGCTATAAGTACTCCTCTTGGGGTTATATTTCATACTGGTGATTTTAAAATAGACTTAACACCTATAGATGATAAAGTTATAGATATAGATAGAATTTCAAGTATAGGAAAAAAGGGAGTTATTTTATTAATGGCTGATAGTACCAATGTTGAGAGATCTGGGCATACAATGTCAGAAAAATCAATTGGTAATACTTTTAACAGAATTTTTAGAGGGGCAAGGGGGAGGATAATTGTAGCAACCTTTGCATCCAATATACATAGAATGCAACAAATAATTAATGCTTCTATAGAAAATAATAGAAGAGTAGCATTTTCAGGAAGAAGTATGGAAAGTATATCAAAAGTAGCTTTTGAGCTTGGATATCTTCATATACCAGAAGGAATGTTAATTGAAATAGATGATATAAATAATTATTCTAACGAAAGAATAACTATAATTACAACAGGTAGTCAGGGTGAACCAATGGCAGCACTTGCAAGAATAGCATTTGGAACTCATAGGAAAATAAGAATTGAAAGGGATGACTTGTTTATAATTTCGGCATCACCAATACCAGGTAATGATAAATTAATTTCAAAAGTCATAAATCAATTATTTAAAAAAGGTGCAGATGTTATTTATGAAGATTTGGAAGAAGTTCACGTATCAGGTCATGCATACAGAGAAGAGTTAAAACTAATGCATAGATTAATAAAACCAAAATACTTTATGCCAGTTCATGGTGAGTACAGACATTTAAAGCATCATAAAGATTTAGCAATAAGTCTAGGGATGGATTCTAAAGATGTATTTGTAGTAGAACGTGGAGAAGTATTAGAAATAAGTAATGAAGGTGCCAGAATATCTGGAAAAGTAACTACAGGTACTGTTTTAGTTGATGGATTAGGAGTTGGCGATGTAGGATCATTAGTATTAAGAGACAGAAAGCATTTAGCACAAGATGGATTAGTTAATATGGTGGTTACTATAGAAAAAGAAAGTTATAGCATTATAGCAGGTCCAGATATAATAACAAGGGGTTTTGTATACGTAAAAGAGTCAGAAGAATTAATTAAAGAATTAAAGAAGATTGCAGCTGATGAATTGCAAAATTGTTTAGATGACAAAATTTTAGAATGGTATTTAATGAAAACAAATGTAAAGAAAGCTTTAGAGAGATATATTTATGATAAAACAAAAAGAAGACCAACAATTATACCAATAATTATGGAAATTTAAAAAAATTAATATATAATAGATAGTAAAAAGTAAATAGGAGGGGTTTTATGAAAAACGTAGCAGCATTTTTTGATATTGATGGGACTATATATAGAGAAGGTTTAATTACAGAAGTATTTAAAAAAATAATAAAATATGAACTAGTAAGTGAAAATAAATGGTATAAAGACGTAAGACCTTCATATATAAAATGGGATAAAAGGCAAGGTGATTATGACACTTATCTTTTAAAGATGGTAGATGTTTATGTTGAAGCAATAAAAGGTATAGATAAATATCACATAGATTATATAGCTAAAAAGGTTATAGAGCAAAAAGGAGATAGAGTATATACCTTTAGTAGAGAAAGAATAAAGTGGCATAAGGAACAAGGGCATATAGTTATTGCAATATCAGGATCTCCAAGCGAATTAGTAAGAGAAATGTCCAAGAAATATAACATGGATGATTATAGAGGAACAATCTATAAATTAGATGATGATAATAAATATAGTGGTGAAGTAATTCCTATGTGGGATCATGAAAGCAAATTAAATGCTATTAATGAATTACAAGCAAAATATAATATTGATTTAAGCAAAAGTTATGCATATGGAGATACATCTGGAGACATAACTATGTTCAACTCTGTAGGAATACCATATGCAATAAATCCTACAAAAGAACTTTTAGATAAAGTTATGGAAGATAAAGAAATAAGAGAAAAGATAAAGGTAATTGTGGAGCGTAAGGATGTAACTTATAACTTAGATATAAATTGCATAAATATTTTATAAAAGTTAATATAATGAGGTTAATAATATAATAGACAATAAACTCCTTAGGTTATATAATAATTAATGAATTACGAAGGAAAAGTTATTTATTTAAGGAGAATGGTATGTTAACTATTAATAATAAGATGTTAGAAGAAAAAATAAAACAGCTTAGAAAAGCTATTGAAATAGTGGGAGGAAAAGAACTTTTAGAAACTATAAAAAGTGATAATGAATTAGCACTTCTTATATTACAAAGTTCTTTCCAAAATGAATATGCATATATAGAAGTACTAGAAAAAAAATATTCGATTTCAGACTTACTTAAAATAAAGTTAGAATATGAAAAAAATTATATAAAAACTAAAAAGAAATACGTTCAAAAAATAGTTTATAAGATAAAGGAATATAACACTTATTTAGATTCTTTAATTAGAAAATATAGAAAAGATGGTGGAATTGAAGAATTTAGAAGTATTAAAAATGAAATTGAAGTTAGATACTCTATAGATATAGATAGCTTTATATTATCTAGCATAATTGCAATGAATGTTGATATAAATAATGATTATTATGGAGAGTATTTAAATTCTAAAAAGGAAGATTTTATAAATACTATAATAACTACAATAGTTTAATTTCTATAATAAAATTTACTCTTAAGGGGAAACTATAAATGTAAAGTACAACCTTAGGAGGTGTTAAACATGAGCAAACTAATGAAAAAAGTTAAGAGAAATCTTAAAGGAGCTAAGAAAAAAGGCAATTTATTATTAGAAATGGCTGATGACTTTATGGATATAGTTCATAATGCAAAATTATATAAAAAAATTAATAAAGCAAAAAGAAAAATGAAATAAACAAAAAAGTAATATCTAATGTAACATTAGATATTACTTTTTTTATAGTAATTTACTATTACTTTTAAATTACTATAAATACTTTAAAACATTAATTTAACCACTAAATAATTATATAAGTTAATGATAATATTGTTTGACAATTGGATTAGTTATGATGTATTTAACTTTTAATTCTTAATCCTTAATCCTTAATCAATAATGTAATCCAAATTAATTAATAATATATTTTAGGAAATATAAAACCTTTATAGCAACCATATACATTGAAATGTATATTATATAATGATTATATTTAGTTAGGCGGGAGACTGATGGAAGAAGAAATTAAGAATATTGTTGATGAAATAAAAGATGATTTAATTAATATCAGAAGAAAGCTTCATTCTAATCCAGAGCTATCATTAAAGGAATATAAAACTAGTGAATTTATATATAAAAAGCTAAAGGAATTTGGAATTAAAGAAGTTAGTAATGATATATATAAAACTGCTGTATTAGCAATTATAAGAGGAAAAAAGCCAGGGAAAACTATCTTATTAAGAGCCGATATGGATGCGTTACCAATAGACGAACTAAATAATTGTAGTTATAAATCAATAAACAAAGGAGTAATGCATGCATGTGGACATGATGGTCATGTTACTTGGATGCTTGGAACAGCATATGTTTTAAATAAGCTAAAAGATAAAATTAGCGGTAATATAAAGATATTATTTCAACCAGCAGAAGAAGATTATGGTGGAGCTGATGAGTTGTTAAAAAGTAATGATATACTAATATCAGATCCTAAAGTAGATTATGCAATAGCAGGACATGTTTGGCCAGAAATTAATTCTGGAGAATATGGGATTGTAAATGGAAGAGCAATGGCAGCTGCAAATAAGTTTATCATCGAGATAAGTGGAAGAGGTGGACATGGTGCCGAACCTCATAAGACTATAGATCCTATAGCTATAGCAAATCAGGTTTATATGTCTTCTCAACAAATAATAAGTAGAAGAACATCTCCATTTAGTAATGCTGTATTAACAATAGGGAAATTTATAGGAAATGGATCTTATAATGTTATTTCTAGCAAAGTGATAATTGAAGGAACAATAAGAGCAGAAAGTTATGATAAAGTTGTTGAAATAACTAACTTGCTAGAAAGAATAACAAAAGGCATAACAGAAAGCCAAGGAGCCCAATATACAATAACATGTTCAAAACCTATAAAAGCAGTTATAAATGATGAAAATTTAGTAGTAAAAGCTAAAAATATACTAAGTAAAACAAGTCATAAAGTATCTATTTTAAAGGATGGTTCTATGACAGGAGAAGATTTTTGCTATTTTAGTACAAGAGTACCTTCTTTATTCATATATGTTGGAACAAAAAATATAGATAAAGAGATAATATACCCACTTCATAGTCCAAGATTTAATTTTGATGAAGATATTTTAGAAAGTGCAGTAAATCTTTTTGCATTTTTAGCTATTAACTTAATTTTAGAATAGATAACGCTATGTAAAAATAATTTTTTATTTAATTACTAACAAAAGGGTGTATATAAATTATTAAATATAAGGAAAATAATAAATTATTTTATACAGAAAATTGTAAGAATTGTATAATATATATGCATTAATAAAAGGGAGAAGAGGAGTTGTATGAAGAAATTTAATAAATATATAAACTTTGGTTTATTATTTAATGGGGTTTTCCTATTAGGAAATTATACTGATTTATTACCTGAGTTTATAAAAGGATTATCTGTGGGATTAGGATTAACATTAATATTTGTTGGGGTGTATTCTGAAAATCATGATATATCTAAATTAAGAAATTTTAAAAAAAGAATATTTAATCAGATGCTATCAAAATAATTTTATTAATATGGTATATAAAAAAGATATGGAATAAGTACTTATACTATCTACTTATTCCATATCTATAATATTAATTTAATATTTTCCTTTTTCAAATATGTTATAAAGTCATTATTTAATAAAATAGAATTTGTTTTGGAAATTAAATTTTTATTAAATATATTAATACATTTGATTTATTTTGAATCCCTTATTAATAAAAGCATCTTTTATTAAATTTATATGTTCAATACCATTAGTTTCGATAGTCACTTCTAATAAAACATTTTTCAATCTATTAGAAGCTTTAAATTGATTATGCTCTAACTGTACAATATTTGCATTTAATTCTGAAAGCATTCTAGAGATTTCATGAAGTTGTCCAGGTGTATCTGGAAGTTCAAGAGTAAAGCAAAATAATCTACCTCTTTCAACTAAACCATCATTTATTAAAGATGAAATAGTAATCATATCAATGTTACCACCACTAATTATGCAAGCTATTTTTTTACCTGTATAGTTTAACTTTTTTAATGCTGCAAGAGATGCAGCACCTGAAGCTTCTGCAAGTAATTTATGTTTTTCACATAATATTAAAAATGCTTCAGCTATTTCTTGATCAGAAACTGTAACAATATCATCAACATAGTCTTTTATTATTTTATATGTCAAATCACCAGGAGATTTAACAGCAATACCATCAGCAATAGTATTAACAGAATCTAAAGATATTAAATCACCATTTTTAAAACTTTGTTCCATGGCATTTGCGCCTTCAGCTTGTACACCTATAATTTTTATAAAAGGATTAATTTCTTTTGCAGCTAAAGAGATTCCGCTGATTAATCCACCACCACCAATCGGGCATAAGATTATATCAATATCACTTATTTCTTCTAGTATTTCTAAAGCAATTGTCCCTTGACCATAAATTACATTAATATCATTAAAAGGGTGTATAAATACTGAATTATTATTTTCTTCAATACTTTTAGCTTTTAAAAATGCATCATCATAGCAATTTCCATGAAGAACTACATTACCACCAAAGTCTTTAGTAGATTGTATCTTTAGATAGGGAGTAGTTTTTGGCATAACTATTGTAGATTTAACGCCTAAAAGGCTTGCTGCATACGCAACACCCTGTGCATGATTACCAGCAGAAGAGCAAACAACACCTTTGATTTTTTCTTCTTCACTTAAAGAACGAATCTTATTAAGTGCGCCTCTTATTTTATAAGCTCCTGTAAGCTGTAGATTCTCACATTTCATATAAACAGAGCAATTTGTCATTTTTGAAAAAATAGGACTATACAAAATTGGAGTTTTGTTAATAACATCTTTAATTTTTTCTCTGGTTTTCTCAATTTCCCTTAAATGCATAAACTTCCACCTCTAGTAAATTTTATATAATAAAAATATTATATCACTGATAGCTAAATATATGAAGAATATAAGATTCAGAAAAGTATATTTTTTCAGTAAATTATAAAAAATATAATTATTAACATATAGAAAGGAGTAGTTATTATGAGTGAAGAGTATAGCGATTTAATGAATATAGGAAATTTTACTAGAAACGCTGTAAAAAGCTTCGAAAAGAATATAGTTAATAAGACTAATTACTTAGAAAGCGTAGAGGCTAATGCAAAGTTTAAAAATAATTATAGTATTAAGGAGAAATCAAATGAATAATAATTATCCTACACAGTTTCCAGCACAGCATCAAAGTGTACAGCCTGGAATAGAGGAAAATATGAATCCAAAACCAATTTTTAAGTCAGTTACATGTAATGAAGGAAGCAATAAGTTAAAAGATAAAGTAGCAATTATTACAGGTGGAGATAGCGGAATTGGTAGAGCTGTAGCTATAGCATTTGCTAAAGAAGGTGCCAAAATAGCAATAATTTATTTAAATGAACATCAAGATGCTGAAATAACTAAAAAGCTTATAGAAGACATTAATGGAGAATGTATTTTAATAAGTGGTGATGTTGGTGATGAAAATTTCTGTATATCTGCTGTTAATTCAGTAGTAAGTAAGTTCAATAAAATTAATATACTAGTAAATAATTCTGCTGAACAACATGTATGTAATGCATTAACAGAGATAACTAAAGAACAGTTTGAAAGAACATTTAAAACTAATGTATTTGGAGCATTTTTTATAACAAAGGAAGTTTTAAAACATTTAAGTGAAGGAGACTGTATTATTAATACTACTTCAGTTACTGCTTACCATGGGCATAAGACTTTAATAGATTATTCAATGACTAAAGGTGCGTTAACTTCATTTACAAGATCATTAGCATTAAATTTAGCTGACAAAGGAATAAGGGTTAATGCTGTAGCGCCAGGACCAGTATGGACACCATTAATTCCAGCATCATTTGCTGAAAGTGATGTAGCTAGCTTTGGTACAACTAGCCCAATGAAAAGAGCAGCTCAGCCAGTTGAACTTGGGGAAAGTTATGTTTTCTTAGCAAGTGATGGTGCATCATACATAACAGGAGAAACTATTCATGTTAATGGAGGAGAAATTGTAAACTCATAAAGCTAAACATAAAACATTTATATTAATAAATATAAAAATATAAAAATATAAAAATTAATTTAAAAGTATACTTATTTTATTTAAGTATACTTTTATTTGTTATTTTTAGTTTTATATATATTAAATATTTTTACTAACAAAAAATAAAGGGAATTTTACAAAATAAAAAATATAAATGATTTAAAATATAGATTATTATTAAAGTTGTATTTTTTAGTATAGGTTTAGAACTGTTGAAAAGAACTAAAACTATTAAAGCTCTAATAGAATAGAACGAAAAATTGAGTTAAGTTTTCTACCGTTAATCAAGAGAATAATATATTCAAATATACAAATATTGAAAAACATATAACAATACTATAAAATATATATTTATTAATTATTTTCTAGGTGATGTGGAGTATAAAGTTATAATGTAGAATGGATTTGCATTTTTAAGGTGAAATGTGGTAAAAAATCGTAAAATATGGTATTATATATATTGCTTATTAAATAATAAATTTTATTTTATATTTTATATGGGATTAGGGTGAAAAATATGGGTAATTTAGTTAATTTTTGTGATAAAGATTCTAAATTAGAACGAGATGATTTAAGCGGAGTAGTTTCATTAGATGACTTGTTTAATGATGATAAGTCAGGGACTGGTGTTTATAGCTTCCCTAATTTAGAGCTAGTTAAATCAAATAAATTTTATACAGATATATTAGAAGGCATAGGTATTAAAAAATCAAAATATTTAAAGATGTCACTACAAGAAATTATGGATATAAATGATAAAGACAATGTATTAAATCTTCTAAAAAATTCTATAGAAAGCGGAAAAATACAAATCTCTCAAGATCTTATTCATAAAAATAAGAATGGTGATATAGATTATTTAAAATGTGTAATTACTCCTGTAAAGGAAGAAAATTCACTGATTTTTTTAATAATAACACTTTTAAATGTAACAGAAAGTGCTATTGAAAAAGAAAATCTAAAAAATGAAATTTTAAAATTAAAGGAGGAAAATACAAGATTAAAAGAAGAAAATTCTAAATTAAGTAAAGAAGTTTTTAAATATAAAAACGTAGTTGAAAATATAACCGACGGGTTAATTTTTTTTGATAAAAAGGGGAAAGTTGAATTTTTAAATAGAGCAGCTAAAGATTTTTTCTATGAACCTGATAAGTTAAAAGTATTAGGTCAAACACTTGCTCATACTAAGTACTATGACTTGAATGGGAATATATTGCATATAAGTGAATTACCATCTTCTCGGTCATTGAATGGAGAAATTATAAGAAGTATGAGATTTATATGTGAAAGACCTGATAAAACTATCAAAACAGATATAAGTTGCAATCCTTTATATAATCAAAATAATGAGTTGGTTGGAGCAATATCTAGTATTAGATGTTTAAATGATTCATTGAGAGTTGAAAATTATTTAAAAAAGCAAAGAGATAATTTTTTTAATATTATAGATAGTTTAGATTTACTTATATGTAGATTTTCATATCCAGATTTTAAAGTAATACATTATAATAAAAAAGTAAAAGAAGAAATAATATATTCTAATCAGAATACTTATTCATCCTTTTTACAAATTCCAAGTAATGATAGAGAAATGTTAGATAAAGAACAAAAAAATAGTTCTATGATTAGGGGAAGTAATATTAAAGTGGTGCTTAATGGGAAAGATATATATATAGAAACTTTCTATCAATATATATTTGATGTTGATGGTGAAATAAAGGAAGTTATAAAAGTTGGAATAGACATAACTGACAATATAAGTCATCAAAAAGAACTAGAAGAAATATTAAAAACTCAAGAGGAATTTTTTTCTTTTATTGCACATGAGTTTAGAACACCATTAACAGTTATGAGTTCTACGACTCAACTATTAAATTTAGTTTATAGAAAAGATTTACCTGAAAAAGTTGTAAGTTATATAGATAAAATAAGTCTAAGTACATTACAACAGCTAAGGCTTGTAAATAATCTTTTAGATATAACAAGAGCTGATGCTGGCTATTTGAATGTAAATTTACGTAATTATGATATTGTAAGTATGTCTAAAGCAATTACTGAATCTGTTAGAAGTTTTGCTGTGAGAAAGGATATTAATCTTGAATTTACTTGTAATATTGATAAAAAAATTATAGCTGTTGATGATGAAAAGTATGAAAGAATATTATTGAATTTATTATCAAATGCAATTAAATTTACTCCAAATGGTAAGACTGTAAAGGTTGAGCTAGATTGTGATGCTAGCTATACTAATATTAAAGTTAAAGATGAGGGAGTAGGTATCCCTAAAGAAAAACAAGAAATTATTTTTAATCGGTTTGGACAAGTGAATAATGAATTAACAAGAAAGTCTGAAGGAACAGGAATAGGATTATGCTTAGTTAGAATGCTTATAAATTCTATGGGCGGAAAAATAGAATTAACAAGTGAATTGGGAAAAGGTAGTACTTTTACTATTATCCTTCCTAATAAAGTAGCTTCAGATGATACTAAAGTATTAGATATGAATCTTATAAATAATAGGTTAGTTCAAACCATGGATATGGAGTTTTCTAACATTTATATAGAATAAAATAAAGATAGCCAAAATTTTGGCTATCTTTATTTAGTATATAATTTTTTATGTTTCTTGTAGCCTATAACTGATGCATCAATTGCTCCTGCATATTGACTTAACTCATCAGTTACAACTTTAAATTCTAAATAATCACTTATTATTTCTTTAAATGAATTTGAATTTGCAAGCCTTCCTGTAAAGAATATATCATTTTCTAGCTTTAATCTTCTAGCAAAATTTGCAGTTCTTTTTGTAATTTCATAAATCTCAATCTCCCTTTTAATGTTAATAAATATTAAGTAGAGTTTATTTTAAATATATGATAAATATAGTTTAAACATGAAAAGTTAGCTTATATTCATTTCATTTATATATTAATATTTTAGCATGGAAATATATTTTAGAAAACGATTTAATAAGGCGTTATTTATTACAATATAAAATTAGAATAATTATAGATATACAATGTTTAAGAAAGTTAGCTAGAGGTACTAGTGATTTTTATTAAATAATCTTATAGTGTTTTAAAATGGTAATGTTTTTATAAAGTGATATAATTGTATTGTTTGGAGGGATACTAAATGGATGAAAAAACAAATGTAATGCGAATTTTGGATAAAAAGAAGATTAAATATAATAGTTATTCTTATGTAAATACTGATGCTATAAGTGGAGTAGAAGTTGCTAGCGTTTTAGGGCAAGACCCAAATCAGGTTTTTAAAACTCTTGTTACAGTAGGTAAATCAAAAAACTATTATGTATTTGTAATACCTGTAGAAAAAGAATTGAATTTAAAAAAAGCAGCAAAAAGCGTTGGTGAAAAATCTATTGAAATGATAAAATCAAAAGAATTACTACCATTGACAGGATATATTCACGTGGGATGTTCACCTATTGGTATGAAGAAATCATTTGTTACAACAATTGATATATCAGTTGAAGAACTAGAAACATTTATTTTTAGTGCTGGTAAAATAGGATATCAAGTGGAATTAAGCTTAGATGAGCTTAAAAAAGTTATTAGATTTCAGTTATCTGACTTAGTATAAATAGTCTTATTTGTAGTGGTAATATAAATTAACCATATTTAATTTCATGAAATATATAATTCTTTATTATTAAGGATATGACATAGGAAATTATAAAGCTCCAACCAAATTTAAGGCAAATGGTTGGAACTTTATATATTATACTATAAAATTTAATTGCTTTTAGTTTAATAAGTAAGTATGGAGTTTTTAATTATTTCCTAATCCTTTTATCCAATCAAGAAACTTAGAAAAAAAGTTACCTATTGCATCAAAAAGTCTTTGAAAGAATCCACTATCTTGAATATCTTTCCCAGAGTTTTTTAGTGCTTCTGAAATTTGATTACCTATATTTTTTAAAGTATCTTTAACATTATCATAATCTATATCTAAGTCATTTATATTAGCCATCAAAGCTTTTATTTGCTCTTTTTGCTCATCTGATATTTCAACTGTATAATTATTTGTAACAGTTTCAACTATTTTTGATATTTCTTCACTATTTTTTGGAGATTCTTTTATAACTTTTGTTTTAACATCATTAATAACTTTAGCAGCTTCATCATATCCAATTTCTTCTCCAAGATCTGATGTTGTTTCTATTTCTTCTTGAGCTGTCTTTTTATTTTTTAATGATAACTCTTCACCTTTAACAGCTTCAAAACCTTTTAATATTCCTGATAATGCAGAAGTACCAGTAACATGGAAAGGTGAACTTGCTTTTACCTCAGCATTAGTTACTCCAGATGTAACTAGAGCATTTGAAAGCATAAGTGGAGTGACTTCTGTTAAATTCTTAGCTGTTACGTGTATTCCACCATTATTAGTAAGCTTAACATATGAAGAGGAATAACAACCACCTTGATAATTAGATTGATCATTTGGATCAAGACCTAATTGTTTTATAATATCTTCATTAGTTATTCTATCTATGCTAACTTCATTTTCTTTAACACCAAATTCTTTTAACATTTCAGATTCCTGAGCATCTGTTAAGTCAATACCAAAAGTAACTCTTTCATTATTTTGGGCTTGTACAGTAAAACTAAATAAGGAAAATGCAACAGTGCATGCTGTAATTAGCTTTAGTATATTTTTTTTCATAATAAAAAACTCCTTTTACATATATATAATTGCTTTACTTTAATATTATTAAAGAAAGTAGAAAAATAGAAGGCTTTTAAGATTTATTTAAGAATTTGATAATGAAAAATTAAAATATAAAACTAAGTTGAGTTCATTATCATAATTATAAAACACTTTATATCTAGAATATAATAATTTAATAAAATAAAAATATTAATACTAAAATAAGCCTAATATAAAAAGAAGTCTAATTTAAATAGACTTCCTTAATTTTAAAATGCGCCAGAATCTCCGCCTCCGCCACCTGAAAAATCTCCTCCAGATGAAAAGTCATTAAAACTATTATTGCTAAAATCCATGCTATTATTGAAATTTGTATCATTTCCATAATTCTCATTTACTGAATTGTGTATTTCATTAAATAAAAATAAATTTGTCATATAGCAACTATAAAAAGTGTGATTAAAATTATTATTAGAAAGGGAATCTCCATTAGGAGTATCTATATCTAAATCATAATGACTTATTCCCAATGCAGGAGCATATATTATAGATTCTTTAATATTATCTATATTTTCAGTATTTATTAATGATAATAAGTATTTTTTATAAGCAGACCATTTAAGATATTCATTATAAGCATCATTATTTAATACTTCTTTATTCTTAATACTTATATAATAATTATGAGATTTTCCATTTTGTTTAACTTCATTTATAAAATCATAATATGAATTATTAAATTTTTTAGCGACCTTTTGGCTATTATTAATTTTCTTTTTTATAGATTCAAAAGAAAATTCATTATTACTATCTTCATATTTTTTAAACCAATCCATTAAAACTTTTAAATGTGAATATTCACATTTTGAACTTTCTTTTATTCTTTTAAATTTAACATTAATAAGTTCATCTCCATCAGATATACTGCTATCTAGAATATAAAAACCTTTATTTGCAAGATACATTAATGTAGAAGGAACTAGAGGCCAATTAATATTATTTTTGTTATATAAATATGCAACCAAAGCTGGGCTTGTGTTAGAAGGTGGATATGGAAGCATATCTTCTTGTATAAAAACAAAGTTTGATCTATATTCATTTAAAGCTTCATTGAAAATTCTTTTTGAACGCTTGTGTGCAAGATAAAATATTATAGCTATTAACAAAATCAATGAAGAAGGAATTAAAATAGGTAATAACATATCAGAAGAATCTTTTTCTAAATATCCATTTATATTATTATCTATAATATTTGAGTTGTTATTATTTTCAATTGGTGAAGTTGTAATTGGAATTGTAAGAAAATCAGACTGAAATCCTAAATCAAGACCAAAATTTGAAGTTAAGTTTTCACCAGTAATTTTAATTTTATCTTCTGAAGTTCCTGCATTAAAAATTCCATCACCATAAACAGTATAATATAAATTATTTGCATTAAAATTTGCGGAATTTAATTTTAAATTTAGTTCAACATTATTTACTGGATTATCTGCTGAAGCTGTATAAAAGCTCCAATTTAAAGAACTAAAACCTTCATATTTCTTTGCGGCAGAGCTTATTAAATACTCAACTTTAAATTTCTTTTCTTCATTACTACTTTTAGAATAAATCTTTACTTGAACTTTCCCATCAGTATTTATAATTTCGTAACTGTTATTTGATTTATCATTTTTGTTTTCTAAATTATATGATCCAGTAGAATCCTCAAGTGTTACATTATTAATAGAATAACCATTAGATCCATTTAAATTTAGATTTAGGTAAATACCATTAAAATCTCCATTAAAAGTATAAGTAAATTCATCATTTACTAAAACATCCCCATTGTTTTGTATTTCAGCATTAATAAGTAGTTTATCAATTGAATAATTCTTACTATCTGCAAATACAGTAATAGGAATTGTTAATGAAAATAATAAGGTTAAAAAGAAAATTAGTTTTTTCATTATCTATACCCCCTTGTAAATATTAGGATATCATATTATATGTATTTTCTCCATATTATTAAATAGTATTATAATAATGTTCATATCGGTTAACGTTTTCAAAAGGAGAAAAGTATTATATAATAGTTTACATAATAACTATAAAGGAGAATAGATTTATGAAAAGAATATTTGAATTAACAACAAGTGATATCGAAAGTTTAAATAAGAATACTCTTAAGGAGATAATAAAGACTTCAGAAGGTAGAACTGTTATGTCAGAGACTATTATAAGTTATACTCCATTTATAAGAGAAGTATCAAATTTAGAGCTTGCTGCAAGTTTTGGAGCAGATATGATAACTTTAAATACATTTAATTTTGAAAAACCTTTTATTTTTGGAATAGATGGGGGAACAAACTTACTTTCTTCAATAGATAACTTAGCTAAAATAGGAGATCAAATTAAAGATAATTTAAATAATAAAGATTATATAAAAAATATTAAAAAGCTAGTTGGTAGAATGATAGGCGTAAATTTAGAACCTGTACCAGCAGGAAGCACTTATGAAAGAGGATATACATTAAATAGAGAAAATCTTGAGAAGGTTAAGGAATATGGTTTTGATTATATAGTATTAACAGGAAACCCTAATACAGGTGTTACTGAAAAGACCATTTGCGAAGGAATAAAGCTTGCTAAGGAAGTATTAGGTGATAGCACTTTGATTATAGCAGGAAAAATGCATGGAGCAGGAAGTGGAAATATATATGATGAAAATGCTATAAAAGGCTTTATAGATTGTGGGGCAGATGTTGTATTAAT
This sequence comes from Clostridium sp. D46t1_190503_E9, assembly GCF_015555225.1. Lineage (NCBI taxonomy): Bacteria > Bacillati > Bacillota > Clostridia > Eubacteriales > Clostridiaceae > Clostridium > Clostridium sp. D46t1_190503_E9. The sequence continues at coordinate 9,022 of NZ_JADNKB010000016.1, read as the reverse complement.
ACCAGCTCCAGGAACAGTACCAGGATATGATTTAGATTTAGCAAAGAAAATAATTTCTCTTATTCATGAAAATGATGCACTTGCAATGACTACAATAGGAACATCTCAAGAAGGTTCAAGTAAAAGTATAATAGAGCAAATAGCATTAAATTCAAAAATGGCAGGAGCTGATATTCAACATATTGGAGATTGTGGAACTTTTGGAATAGCATTACCTGAAAACATAATGGCTCTTTCAGTAACAATAAGAGGAATTAGACATACTTATAGAAGAATGGCTCAATCAATATTAAGATAATAAAAATATTAATAAAATTGGCATCTCATAATATTAAAATTTTGGGATGTCTTATTATTTTATTGAATGATTTTATAGAATTGCTTTAGCATGAAATGCATAATATATAATTTTAAATTGTGTAGGATCTATTTAAAGATATCATGGTATAAAATGCTTTATCAAAATGATAATCAATTCTCAAATTGATATTAAATTATACTTAAAAAATGAGTTGTTACAATTAAATATAATTTGGCATATTCATTGCTTATATATAATAAATAATGTAAAGATATATTATTTTAAATATAAGAAAGTGAAGTGAAGCTAATGTCATTACTAATAAAGAATGGGACAATTGTAACAGCAAGTGAAACATATAAAGGTGATATATATATTGAAGATGACATTATAAAAGAAATTAGTACTTGTATCAATAAAGAAGCAAATGAAGTAATTGATGCTAAGGGGAAATATGTAATACCAGGTGGGGTAGATGTTCATACTCATTTAAATTTAGATGTTGGAACTGCTGTAGCAAATGATGATTTTTATACAGGTACAGTTGCAGCAGCTTGTGGTGGAACAACTACAATAGTTGATCATATGGGTTTTGGACCTAAGGGATGTAATTTAAAGCATCAAGTAGATGTATATCATGGATATGCAGATAAAAATGCAGTAATAGATTATAGTTTTCATGGAGTAATTCAACATGTCAATGAAGAAATACTTAATGAAATGGAAAGCATAGTGAAAGATGAAGGGATACCAAGCTTTAAAGTTTATTTAACATATGATTATATGGTAAATGATGAGGAAGTATTAAAAGTATTAAATAGATTAAAAGAACTTAATGGAGTTACAACTGTTCATTGTGAAAATCATGGTAGTATAAAGGTATTAAAAGATTATTATGTGAAAAATGGATTAAAAACTCCTAAATATCATCCTTTAAGTAGACCTGTAGAAGCAGAAGGTGAAGCTGTAAACAGAATGATAAATTTATCATCAATGGCAGGTGATGCACCTTTATATATAGTTCATTTATCTTCAAATTTAGGATTGAGCTATATAAAAATGGCAAGAGATAGAGAACAAAACATATATGCAGAAACATGTCCTCAATATTTAGTTTTAGATGATAGCAAATATGATTTGGAAAATAATGAGGGATTAAAATATATTATGAGTCCTCCTTTAAGAAAAGAAGATGATATAAATTCTTTATGGAAGGGAATTAAGGATGGATATATACAAACTATAGCAACAGATCACTGTCCATTTGCCTTTAGTAAAGATAAACAACTTGGAAAAGATGATTTTACAAAATGTCCTAATGGAGCACCAGGAATTGAAGAGAGAATACCATTAATTTTTTCAGAAGGAGTAATGAAAGGAAAAATCAACATTAATAAGTTTGTTGAAGTTTGCTGTACGAATCCTGCTAAAATTTTTGGATTGTATCCTAAAAAAGGTTCAATACAAGTAGGGTCAGATGGAGATATAGTTATAATTGATCCAACTATAGAAAAAGAATTAACTATAAATGATTTGCATTCAAATGTTGATTACAGTGCTTATGAAGGAATCAAAGTAAAAGGTTATCCTATTTATACTATTTTAAGGGGAAATATTATAGTAAAGGATAATAATTTTATAGGGGAAAAAGGTAGTGGGAAATTTATAAAAAGAGAAATAAAAGAAAGGTTATAATAAGGAATAGGAGATAGTTAAAGTGTAGTGTATATAAATAGCACTTTAGATATATCTCCTATTTTATTTAAATTTCGTACCAAAATATATTTATAGCAATTGTTTGGATAGATAATAAACTATTAGTTATTTGAAGAAGTAAAGTAGAGTTAGGAGGCATTGAAATAATTGAATCAATGAATTCTGTATAAATTGCTGTAGACTCCTAATATAGTTAAATTAAATAACTATATTACATATTATGGAGGAGTAGGTTTATCGGTGAAAATTTAACCTATTTACTGATAAATTTAACTATGCTATTTTATATATTCAGTAACAAAATCAGTAAAAAGAATACCATCTAAATGATCTATTTCATGGCAGAAGCATTTTGCTAAATCACCTGTACCTGTTAAAATAATTTTTTTGCCATATTCATTTAATGCTTGAATTGTTACCTTTGCTGGTCTTTTAAGTTTTCCCCATTTATTTGGAATACTTAAGCAACCTTCAATAACTTCTTGAGTTCCTTCTTTTTTTATTATTTTAGGGTTAACAAGCTTTATAAGCCCTTGTCCCATATCTATTACAACCAATCTTTTTAAAATACCAACTTGTGGAGCAGCTAATCCACCACCATTTTCTGTATTATACATAGTATCAGCCATATCATTTAATATTTGTCTTATTTTATCATCAACAACTTCAACCTCTTTACTTCTTTTTCTTAATATTTCATCGTCAAATAATCTAATTTGTCTTAAAGCCATTTAAACAACACCTCTACTTTGTTCAGATCTTGATTTCCTTTCACTTTCCTCAAAAAGAAAAACTTCTTCTATATTACTATGAAATACTTTAGCAATATCATAAGCTAACCAAATAGATGGTTCAAATTTTTCAGTTTCAATAGCATTAATTGCTTGTCTGGAAACACCTACAAGCTTTCCTAATTGCTCTTGAGTTAAACCCAAATCTTCACGAAATTGTTTTAATTTATTTTTCATCAAATATCACTCCTTGTAATGTTTACCTTACATTTCTAATTTAGCATTTCTTTAGGTGAGTGTCAAGCTAACCTTACATAAAATGTGTGGAAAGTAGTAACAATTTTTATATGATTTAGTATTATATTCATTTGAATAAATTATAAATAGACTTATTATTCAGATTGCAAAGGTGGTCGCGTTACGCGACCCCCTTGATATTATTTGGAGTGTTAAAAAACATATTAAGTATTTTTACCAAGTTATTATTTCATGAAGTATTTGAAAAATAAGTTATATTGCCTGTTTAGGCTGTCATTTATATAAAGTTTCTTTAATTTAAGTAAGGTTGGTAAAAAGTTTGGAAAGTGAGGTATTTACAAAGATTCCTTAGGATTGTATAATTTATGAAAGGCTTAAAATCAATGGATTAACATTAACATGAGATGTATTTAAATGACATTCTTATCCTCCCTTTATTTATTTTTTATAAGATTAACATTAACATGAGATGTATTTAAATTAAATTTTTTCAATCTATAATTACAATCATCTTTAAGATTAACATTAACATGAGATGTATTTAAATTTTGATTCACTTAATTTATTTCCTAATTCAATAGGATTAACATTAACATGAGATGTATTTAAATGCATTATCTAAAGAATTAAATGCACCTAACTGTTCGATTAACATTAACATGAGATGTATTTAAATTCATAACTAGCTATATTCTCAACCAACTCTTCTCTTGATTAACATTAACATGAGATGTATTTAAATAAGTTATGTTCTACATAAACATCTACAAAATACAAGATTAACATTAACATGAGATGTATTTAAATTCAAAAAACTATAACTTTTTTGGTTAAGAAAGTTTAGATTAACATTAACATGAGATGTATTTAAATATAAAAAAATAAAGGCTAGTAAGTAAGATTTCTCGATTAACATTAACATGAGATGTATTTAAATTTAATATTGAGAACTATAATTTTATAATTCTCTTTGATTAACATTAACATGAGATGTATTTAATTATTTAAAGTAATAAAGGAATTAGCTAATAGGGATGAGATTAACATTAACATGAGATGTATTTAAATCTCCTTTTTTTAAATCTATCTTGATTAAATTCTTGGATTAACATTAACATGAGATGTATTTAAATTTACAACATAAAAAATCAGGGGACTAACGAAATATGATACCCTTGAAATCAAAATGCAAATTACATTATTTTACAATAGATGTTTTATAAATATTTAATTAAATTAATATAAAAATTAAATATTTAGTGTAATCGAAACCACTAGATTGACAAGAATTATAAATAGTTTTATAATTAGTTAGAAGTCTAACAAAAGTGTGGGTGTAATTAATGAGTGAAATAAAACACATTGGAAGAAAAATCAATATACTATCTCATAAAATTAAAAGAAGAATAGGTAAAGTATCCTTAGAATATGGGATAAGCACTATGCAAGCAAAAATTCTAGGGTATATATTTCATCAAGCACCTAAGAGAGACATATTTCAAAAAACAATAGAAGAAGAATTTGATATTAGACGTTCTTCTGTAACAAGTGTACTTTCTTTAATGGAAAAGAATGGATTAATCGAAAGAGTAAGCGTTTGTGAAGATGCTAGGTTAAAAAAGATTATATTAACAGATAAGGGAGCTGAAGTTCATAAATCTGTATATAAAGAAATTGAAACTGTAGAATCTATAATTTATAATTCATTAAGTGAAGAAGAGCTTGAATTGTTTAATGATATATTAGAAAGGCTAAGTAAGAAGATTGCAGAGTAATGCAATTTTTTTTAGTTAATTAGTTAGAAGCCTAACAAATTAAATGATTATAATATTAGATTTTATTTAAATTCTCTTACTAGATAAAGTAATAAATTTAATCGAGTAAAGATTCAAGTAAGATGTATATTATATTTTGTTGGTATGGTGGAAAGCTAATAAAAATAGAGTGATTTTTTAATACTAAGGTTAGAAATCTAACAAAAGGAGGAATAGTATGATTAAAAAATTAGCTAGTTATATTAGGGAGTATAAAAAAGATTCAATTTTAACTCCTGTTTTTATTGCTTTTGAAGTAATACTTGAAGTAATTATACCTGTATTAATGGCTATGATTATTGATAATGGGGTAGAGAAGGGAAATATGAAGTATGTAACTGTACTTGGAGTAATCATGTTAGTTATGGCATTCATATCCCTAACATTTGGGGCTTTAGCTGGAAAAACTGGTGCTAAAGCATCTACAGGATTTGCTAAAAATTTGAGAAAAGGAATGTTTTATAGAATACAAGATTATTCTTTTTCAAATATAGATAAATATTCCACAGCAGGACTTGTAACGAGATTAACAACAGACGTAACAAATGTTCAAAATGCATATTTAATGATAATTAGAACATTAGTAAGGGCACCATTTATGCTTGTAGCAGCTATGGTAATGAGTTTCTATATTAATTCTAAGATGTCTTTAATATTCTTAGGTGCAATTATATTTCTTGGTGTTTCTTTATTTTTAGTAATTTCAAATGCTCATCCTATTTTTAAAAAGGTATTTAGAAAATATGATGATTTAAATGCTAGTGTTCAAGAAAATTTAACAGGTGTTCGTGTTGTTAAAGCTTATGTAAGAGAAGAGCATGAAACTAATAAGTTCCATAAGGCTTCACAAAATTTATATAATATGTTTGTAAAAGCAGAAAAGATAATAATTTTAAATGCACCAATAATGCAATTTACTATGTACACAATTATCTTGTTATTCTCTTGGTTTGGTGCAAAGATGATAGTATCAAATAATATGACAACTGGAGAACTTATGAGTTTATTCACATATGCTGGTAATATTTTAATGAGTCTTATGATGATGTCAATGGTATTTGTTATGGTTACAATGGCAAAATCATCAGGAGAAAGAATTATTGAAGTATTAGAAGAAGAAAGTGATTTAAAAAATCCTGAAAATCCTATATATAAAGTTAAGGATGGTTCTATTGAATTTGATAATGTTAACTTTAGTTATAGTAAAAAAGAAGATAATTTAAATTTAGAAAATATAAACTTAAATATAAAATCAGGTGAAACTGTTGGAATCATAGGTGGAACAGGAAGTGCAAAATCAACATTTGTTCAACTTATTCCAAGACTTTATGACGTAACAAGTGGATCATTAAAGATTGGTGGAGTAGATGTTAGAGATTATGATATTGAAACATTAAGGAATGAAGTTTCTATGGTTCTTCAAAAGAACGTACTTTTCTCAGGAACTATAAAAGAAAACCTAAGATGGGGTAATAAAAATGCTACTGATGCAGAAATTGTACAGGCGTGTAATGCAGCACAAGCTAGTGAGTTTATAGAAAACTTCCCTGATAAATATGATACCTATATTGAACAAGGTGGTACAAATGTATCAGGTGGACAAAAGCAAAGATTATGTATTGCAAGAGCATTACTTAAAAAACCAAAAATATTAATTTTAGATGATTCAACAAGTGCAGTTGATACAAAAACAGATGCATTAATTAGAAAATCATTTAAAGAATCAATTCCAGATACTACAAAAATAATTATTGCACAACGTATTTCTTCAGTTGAAGATGCAGATAAGATAATAGTATTAAATGATGGTAAAATTGATGGAATTGGAACTCACGAAGAGTTATTAAAAACAAATGAAATATACAAAGAAGTATATGATTGTCAAGTGAAAGGAGCTGGTGAAGATGAAGCCAAATAATGGACAAAGATCAAAAAGCCATGGCCCAGGAGCACCAGGGAAAATGCCAGTTGGAAGAAAAAGCAAAAATCCAATGAAGACATTAAGTAGACTTTTGGGTTATGTCTTTAAAGAATATAAATTTCAATTTATAATTGTTGTAATTTGTATATTAATTAGTTCACTTGCAACTATAGCAAGTACATTATTCCTTAAAACTTTAATAGATGATTATATAACACCATTTTTAGGTCAATCAAATCCTAACTTTGGACCATTATTAAAGACAATTGGAATGATGGCAGTAATATATTATATAGGAACATTTTCAACCTATTTATATAACAGAATTATGGTAGTTGTTGCTCAAGGAAGTCTTAAAAAGATTAGAGATGACATGTTTGAGCATATGGAAGGTTTACCAATAAAGTACTTTGATACTCATCCTCATGGAGAAGTAATGAGCTTATATACTAATGATACAGATACATTAAGACAAATGATAAGTCAAAGCTTACCACAATTAGTATCATCTGTAATAACAGTAGTTAGTGTATTTATATCAATGATAGTTCTAAGTCTTCCACTTACTATAGTTGCACTAGTAATGATTTTTATAATGTTTAGAGTTATAAAAGTAATTGGTGGAAAAAGTTCACTTTACTTTGGAAAGCAACAAAGAGATTTAGGAAAAGTTAATGGATTTATCGAAGAAATGATGGAAGGACAAAAAGTAGTTAAAGTCTTTTGTCATGAAGATGAATCAAAAATTGATTTTGATAAATTAAATGAAAATTTATGTGATAGCGCATATAAAGCTAATACTTTTGCAAATATCTTAATGCCTATTATGGGTAACTTAGGTTATATAAACTATGTTCTTACAGCAATTGCTGGTGGTATTTTAGCTATAAAAGGAGTTGGTGGATTTACATTAGGTGCTCTTGCATCATTCTTACAACTTACAAGAAATCTAAATCAACCAATATCACAAATGTCACAACAATTTAATGCAGTAATTATGGCACTAGCTGGTGCAGAAAGAATATTTGAACTTTTAGATGAAAAGCATGAAACTGATGATGGATATGTTACATTAGTTAATGCTAAAGTAAAAGAAAATGGAGAATTAGAAGAAGTTAAAGAACGTACAGGAATATGGGCATGGAAACATCCTCATGGCGATGGTACAATAACTTACACAAGAATGCTTGGAGATATGGTATTTGATGATGTAGACTTTGGATATGATGAAAAGAAAATAATTCTTCATAATATAAAATTATTTGCAAAGCCAGGCCAAAAAGTAGCCTTTGTTGGAGCAACAGGTGCAGGTAAAACTACAATAACTAATTTAATTAATAGATTCTATGATATTCAAGATGGGAAAATCAGATACGATGGAATCAATATTAATAAAATTAAAAAAGATGATTTAAGAAGATCACTAGGAATAGTTCTTCAAGATACTCATCTATTTACAGGAACAATAGCAGATAACATTAGATATGGTAAGCTAGATGCAACTGATGAAGAAGTATTTGCGGCTGCAAAACTAGCAAATGCAGATACATTTATTAAGCATTTACCACAAGGTTACGATACAATGATAACAGGTGATGGAGCTAATTTATCACAAGGACAAAGACAACTATTAGCAATTGCTAGAGCTGCCATTGCAGATCCTCCAGTATTAATACTAGATGAAGCAACATCAAGTATAGATACAAGAACTGAAGCAATAGTTCAAGAAGGTATGGATAAACTTATGCATGGTAGAACAGTATTCGTTATTGCTCATAGACTTTCTACAGTTAAGAACTCAGATGTAATTATGGTTCTTGAACAAGGAAGAATAATAGAACGTGGAAATCACGATGATTTAATTGAGCAAAAAGGAAAATACTATCAACTTTATACAGGAGCTTTCGAGCTGCAATAAATTTAAAATCTCAAGTATTTATTTACTTGGGATTTTTTTGATATTTTAAAAAGTAAATATATTCAATATATAAATTAGTAAACTTAAAAATTGTATTGGAATATAGAGGAAAAAAATAAAATGTGCAGAATAATTATATATTATAAAATAACAATTAAGATAAAGGAGAAGAGATTTGAGTACTATAAGTTTAGGTAGAAGTGGAATAGTAGGAATATCCTACAGTGAGACAAGCCTATTAAAAAGTAATCTAATGAGAGCAAATGAAAGAAGAAATAGCGCATCAAACAATATAAATTCAGCAAAAGTAAAATTGCAGGTAAATGGAAGATCAGGTAGAATAAGAGTAGAAACAGATAATTT
>NZ_JADNKB010000015.1:0-82487 GCF_015555225.1 Clostridium sp. D46t1_190503_E9 | reverse complement strand
CTCAATAAAAAGTTTAATCTCTTCGCTCAAATTACTTTGAGTCTTAATTTTAAGACGTCTAAAAGAATTGCTGGTTTATTTTACTTAACTTATTTTCTGTTCAATTTTCAAAGACCATTTTCTTCATCGCCCTCAAGCGACTTTCTTATCTTATCACTTATTTACTTTATTGTCAACAACATTTTTTAACTTTCTTTCAAGTTGTTTTGTTGAAATCAATTCGTTCACAAGGGACGAGTTACATAATATCATGTTAGCCTCCCCCAGCACCAATGAAATTACCTTATATATTTAAATTATATTTATTTTTTATTTGTTTATCTCATATTTTCTTCGTATTTCAATTATTGACACACCAGGATAAGTTAATTATATATTTCATATGTTAATACTATATATATCATTATATATTCTGTTTTTTTATTCTATAATTACCTATATAACCTTTTCTAGCATTTTAATTTTATAGTTAATATATATGTATATGATTAAATTACTACTATAAATAATTAAAACTAGAAATATATTAGAGAGTTAGTTTACCTTTTAAATAGAATAGCTAAGCTTAGTTCCTATATCATTGAAGGAATGTATTTATTATTTAAAGAAAAATAGAAGGTACACTTTCATATACCTTCTACTTTCATTTATTTATTTTTATTATCTTTTTAATTCAGCTTTTATTGCATCGGCAACAAATTGTACATTTGTTCCAACTATTACTTGGATGTTTCCTTTTCCTGGTCTTATAACACCTCTAGCTCCTAAAGCTGTTAAGTTTTTATCCTTAATTATAGCATTATCTTTAACACCAAGTCTTAATCTAGTAACACAGTTGTCTACTGATACTATATTTTGTCTTCCACCTAAAGCTTCAATATATGCTTTAGCTAATTCATTCATATCTCCACTAACTGCTACATTTTCACTTAATTCATCATCATCATCTTCTCTACCTGGAGTCTTTAAGTTGAATTTAGTGATTACAAATCTAAATACTACGTAGTAGATAATTGCAAATACTAAACCAATTGGTATTAAAAGAAGTGGATTTTCAGCCATTGGTGCTTTAAAGCTTAAGATCCAGTCAACAAATCCAGCACTGAAGTTAAATCCAGCTCTTACTGGTAATAATGTACAAACTATAGCTGAAATACCTGTTAAACCAGCATGTACAACATATAAAGCTGGTGCTAAGAACATGAATGCGAATTCTAATGGTTCTGTAACTCCTGTAAAGAATGAAGATAATGCAGCTGCTAATAATAATCCATATACAGCTTTCTTCTTATTATCTTTAGCAGTATGATACATAGCTAAAGCTCCTGCTGGTAAACCAAACATCATTACTGGGAAGAATCCAGTCATGTACATTCCAGTTACACCTTGAGTACCTGTTCCTGCCCAGAAGTTTCCGATATCGTTAATTCCTGCAACGTCAAACCAGAATACTGAGTTAAGTGCATGGTGAAGTCCTGTTGGTATTAACAATCTATTGAAGAATGCATATATACCTGATCCAACTGCTCCTGTAGAAACAATAGCTTTACCAAATGATACTAGTGCATTATAAACTACTGGCCATACAAAGAATAATATAAGTGCCGCAACTAATGATGCTAAAGCTGTCATAATTGCAACTGATCTCTTACCACTGAAGAAACCTAAAGCATCAGGTAATTTAGTATTTTTAAATTTATTGTAACATGTTGCACCAATTAAACCTGCAACAATACCAACGAATTGAGTTTGAATTTTTGAGAATGCTGCTGGTACTTCTGCAACATCTATTCCCTTGAACATTCCAACAACTGCTGGGCTTAATAAAGTTGTAATCATAAGCCATGAAACTAAACCAGCAAGTCCTGCTGTACCATCATTATCATCTGACATTCCAACTGCTACACCAATTGCAAAAAGTATAGCCATATTATCAATTAGTGCACCACCAGCTTTTAATAAGAAAGCTGCAATAACACTGTTAGCACCCCAACCTGTTGGGTCAATCCAGTAACCAATACCCATTAATATACTTGCAACAGGTAATGCCGCTACTGGAAGCATTAAAGATTTTCCTAGTCTTTGAAGATACTTCATCATAATAATAAATCCTCCTTAAATTTTTTATATACAAATTTAAGCGGCTGTATAATATAATTCCTGGTAAGAAATAAAAAAAGCCGAAAAGGATATTATAGATATATAAATCCTCTTCGGCTCATGCTCAACTAATTGATAACACGCCTAAATTCGTACACATATTTTATTTACAATGTAATTGTACCATCTGTTGTTATTGTTTTCAATAGTTTTTTTCATCATTTTTTTGACGTTTTTCTATCATTTTCTTAAGATTTCATTAATTATATTAAATATGCTCATATTTGCTAACGATTTCAGTTATTTTTTTTAATTTAGTTTATTGACAACTATTAGCAACTATATATATAATCATACTAGACGTGTTACTGTTTAATCAGGCATGAGTCCATTAATATTTGGAGGACTTATGCCTTTTGTTTTAAAAATTTTGTATATAATATTTATGTATTTATTATGATATATTTAAGAATACTATAAATATTAATTTATATACTCATCAAAATATGCAGTAGAAAGGATGTGGGTTCCTGATTATTCAGGAAATACTATGTTTAATTTTATCAAGAATTTATTTAAATCAGATTCAAACAATGAAAAGGCTGTAGTTAATCCTAACGCACTTGTTGCTCCTGTTTCTGGTAAGATTATTCCTTTATCAGAAGTTCCAGACCCAGTTTTCGCTGAAAAACTAGCTGGAGACGGAATGGCTATAGTAGCTGATGGAGATACTATTGTTGCTCCTGCTGATGGAGAAGTTACTCTTATCTTTAAAACTAAGCATGCATTTGCTATGACTTTAGAAAATGGATTAGAGTTACTAGTTCACATAGGATTAGAAACAGTTTCTCTTGATGGAGAAGGTTTTGAACAATTAGTAGAACAAGGTACAAAAGTTAAAGCTGGTACACCATTAATTAAGATAGACAGAGAATTAATCTTAAGCAAAGGATTATCTCTTGCTACACCAGTTCTAATAACTAACGTTGATGCAACTAAGTCAATTACCCCAGTTGAAAATGGAGATGCTGTTGCAGGTAAAACTGTAGTTGTTAACTTCGAAGTATAATAACTTTTTATAAAATAAAAATCAGCCATACTTTATAATGGCTGATTTTTATTTTACAATTGAAACTCTAAATCTTTCTATATGCATTGCTAAATATGCAACTTCATCTTCTGATAAATATTTGATTTCTAAAATTCTACAGATTATCTTTTTTGTCTCTTCTGCAATTTGATATGAAACTCCATACTTTTCTTTTATAATATCAATCAAATCATTTTTTATAGGTGTATTAGTAATTATTCTTTCTATCGCAAATCTTATATGAGTTAAGAACCTTGCATAATCTAAAGACTTTCTATCTATTTCTATGTTTAATCTATCTTCAACATGCTCAACTACTGAATTACTTAAAAAACTATATTTTATAGTATTAGATAGCTTTCCATTATTCCTTGCTGAATGAATATGTAAAGCAACAAATCCTTTTTCGCCTTCAGGAATATCTAATTTTAACTCCTCACTTATTCTGTTTGCCAATCTATTAGCCATTTCAAACTCTTTATTATATAAGGTTTCAATTTCTACTAAGAAAGGATTTTGTATCTCTTCATTATCTCCTAGTCTTTTTATTGCATAAAATAAATGATCTACTAACCCTATATGAATATTCTCATTAAGATCCTCTCCTAATTCATCAGTTATTTCAGCAATTACTTCTTCAACTAATGCAATTAATTTTGTATCTACTCTATTTAAAATTTCTTTAAAATTTCTTTGATTTTCCTTATCCTCAATTATAAATACCTTTTCAACAGAAGTACCCTTTTTTATAATGTCTCCAGTTTTTTTGCCAAATCCTATTCCTTTTTGAAAAAGGATTTTTTCTTTGCCTTTTTCTCTTACAAGTAGTATGTTATTATTAAAAGATTTTACTACAGTTGTATTCCTATTTAATATAATCTCTTTCATAAACACCTTCCTCTTATCCTATATAATAATTAATATTATTTTTCTAATATCTTAAAAAATGTTATGTGATCCTTCCATGAGCCATTTATAAATAAATACTTTTCATTTAATCCAATTTCTTCAAATCCACACCCATTAAGTACAGACTTTGATTTTTCATTATCTGTTAATACAGATGCTTCTAACCTATGCAACTCTAGCTCATCTCTTGCATAATCTATAACTAATCTTAAGGCTTCTTTCATATACCCTCTACCTTGAAAGTCCTTATCCATAGAGTACCCTACTATTCCATTTTTAAAAACTCCATAAACTATATTAGATATCTTAATCTTACCAATTAACTTTTCATCTTTATATATTCCAAAGTCTACTCCAGTACCACTCATTAAATGTTTATAACTTTCTAATAAAATATCTCTTTGAGCCTCATAAGTATAGAAATTATTATCTCTGCTTGGCTCAAAATTACTTAAATGATCTTTATTTCTTATGTTATAGTCTAATAAGTCTTCTGCACAATCAGGAGTTAAATTTTTTACAGTTACATTCTCACCAACTAAGTTAATTAAGAAACTTCTTTGAGTATTGTTGTACTCATTTCTATTAATTCCAAAGCTTAATTCATCTAAAAATACTCCATTAGAAAAAAGATTCTCAGTAAATATTCCTTCTAATGTAAATCCTAAATCTAAAAATACCTTATAAGCAATGTTTTCATCTACTAAAACATTAGCCTTATATATATTTGTATCTTTAAATATCGCTCTTAATATGCTCTGTACGGTTTCTTTTAATAAATCGTATTTATTTTCTTTGTAAAACTTTAGTTTAACGGTACATTTCTTATTATCTTTATCTAGTTCTACTATAGTAAATCTGCCTATAAATATATTATTTTTATCTTTTATAATATAATCACTAAATGTCCCTTTTACTAAATCTATACTTATTCCTCTGTTTTCGCTCATAACAAAATCTCCTAAGTTGCATATATATCTACCAATAATTATATTATAACGATAAACGTACCTTATGCACAATATATTATATTCGACTAATTAATCAATATTCTAAGTTAATTTAATGTTCATTATTATAATGAAACTATCATATAATTAATTACTATTAATAATCTTAGGAGTTTATATGCTTGTTTTAAAGCTTTTTAAAAGAAATAAAAATAATAATTTCAAAAAAGTTCTTAAATTTTTTCTAATATTATCATTAACCTTACTAGCCTGGAAATTCTTTTTAGGATATAGAGCTGAAGCTAATAATTTAAAACATTCAACTATTGATAATATAAAAGTAATTTCAGAAGAAAGTTTAGTTAATGAAATTAAAAATGTAAATAAGATAATTCCTCTAGAAGTAGAGCTTTCAAAAACGGTAACAATAGATAAAAGCTGGGGAGATCTTGAAATATTAAAAAAATATAAAAGAATAAGATTTTTTGCTAACTGCTCATATTCTATCGATTTATCTCAAATTACTACTGACGATATAGACATTGATGATAAAAATAGAGAACTAAGCTTAACTTTAGCAAAACCTGAAATTTTTAGTATTAATATTAATAGAGAGAAAACAGAATATGAAGAATCATCTAATGGCTTACTCAGATTTGGAGAAATAAAATTAACTTCTGAAGAGTTCGATTTAATTCAAGAAGAAGTTCATAAAGGCTTTGAAGAAACCATGAAAAGTGATGAAATATATAATAAGGTTATATCTAATACTAAAGTTTCTTTAGAAAAACTATTAGATCAAATAACAGAAGATAAAATTAGCATCAATATATCTTTTAAATAAATATGGTTTATTTTCTTTATAGATGTATAATATATTTAAATAATTTATACAATTGATTTATAAAGGAGTGATAAAATGAAAAAAATAGTTTTAGCTGGTGGATGCTTCTGGGGAGTAGAAGAATTTCTATCTAGATTAAATGGTGTAATATCAACAGAAGTAGGATATGCAAATGGAAGAACTGAGAATCCAACCTATGAAGATGTATGCTATAAAAATACTTATTTTGCTGAAGCTTGTTTAGTTGAATATGATGAAAATAAAACATCATTAAAATATATATTAAATGAATATTGGTCAATAATTGATCCTACAGTATTGAATAGACAAGGCCCAGACGTTGGAAGTCAATATAGAACAGGTATATATTATTTAAATGAAGATGACTTAAATATAATTCTTACAAGTAAAGAAGAAGAACAAAATAAATACGATAAAAAAATTGTTACAGAAGTAAAACCATTAATTAATTACTATAAAGCTGAAGAATATCACCAAAAATACTTAAAGAAAAATCCAAATGGATATTGTCATATAAAATTATAATTAAAATTTATCAAAAAATAAAAAACTCAGACATAGTTGAGTTTTTTATTTTTTAAGTTTATATAAGCTTTGATTTAAGAAAAATATCTTTTTTTAAATCTTTCACCGTATTATTCTTTTATCATTATTTTATTATATTTGCTCTCATCTTATCTGTAGCCTCTTGTAATGCTGTTTGCCAGTCCTTCACTGTCTTATCTCCAGTCATTACTGAATCAACTGTACCAACATATATATCAGAATATGTTAATCCTTCTACTGGTTCAGTTGCAGCAAAAACTCCAAGTAAAGCTTTAGCTCCATTTTCATAAATCTTCAATAAATCAACTTGTAATGGCTCTAAATATTCTGAAGAAAGTTCTGTATAATTATTAACAGGAACAACGCCCTTAGCATTTTCTGCTATAACCTTAACTGCTTCATCACTATAAAGGTAAGCCATAAATTCTTCTGCTAATTCTTTATTTTCAGCATCTTTTGGAATATACATTTGTTCTATAAAACTTACAGAATATTGGTCTCCACCATCCTTAAATGCAGGATAAGCCATAAATCCCCATTCAAAACCATCTGCTCTTGGAGCGTCTGCCATTTCTCCTGGTAACCAAGTTCCATTTGGTATAAATAACGCTTTGTTATCTAGAACTAATTGTTGATTATTCTTAAAGCTTTGATTATTAGCATTTGCTACAACTGTTGGCTCTAAGTAATCCTTAAGCTTTCCTATTGCCTCTAATGCTTTAGTTGCTGGTTCAGAAGTCCAGAAGCCTTCTTTATAATTCATTGCATCTTTAAATGCTTCTTCACCACCTGCTGCTGCAATCATTGGTGGAATCATACAATCTAAGTAACCAGCAGTTGGATATGACCATAATGATATTCCATCAGCCTTTGCCTTATCACCTAAAGCAAACATTTGATCCCAAGTCTTTGGAAGCTCATATCCTTTTTCCTTGAATAACGTTTTATTATAGAATAACCCTGTTGGACTATAGAACAATGGTAATAAATAAGTTTTTCCATCTCCATATGGATTTGTAGCATAACTATCAGTAAAGCCTGGTAATAACTTGTCCTTTACAGTTACATCTTCTCCTGGAACTTTCATATTTAGCACATTTGATAAATCATTTATTCCTTGTTCTTTAATAAATGTTTCAGTTAGTGCATCAGGTCTTCCAGTTGCTAAATATATAAAGTCAGGAACATTTCCTGCTTGAATTTGAGGACGAATAACTTCTTCTATATTAGAAGCAACTGTTAACTCAACAGTTACACCTTCATGTGATTTTTCAAAGTTATCTTTAAGTTTTTCCCAATAAACTTTTCCATATCCCCCTTCGAAAGCAGCAATCTTTAATGTTTTTGTTTTATCAGCAGACGCTCCTGTGCTATCTCCATTTCCTCCACATCCAGTTAAGCTTGTCATTACCATAAGTGAGCTTAATAATAAGGCTAATGTCCTCTTTTTCATTACATTTCCTCCCTTTTCCCCTTAATATATGCCATTAATAATTTATGCTTTAATTTTATTACTTTGTAAACGTTATTTATATAATATTTTTGCTTATTATTTTATATATATTGCTTATATTATCAAGATTGTTTTATTGATACTTTTTATTATAGATGTATAGCTCTCCTATAACACCTGCCATACCTATAAACATAAACAATAATCCTAAATACCCATTAATAGAATTACCTTTAATAACTAAAAACATCGATAGAAAAAATATTACAGTTAAAATTATATTTTTTATCATCTTGCTTCCTCCTCTAAGGACTTGATAAAAGCTCTAGTAAAAATTAATCCATATATAATTTGCACTAAATTAATCTTACTTTATATCTATCCATTTAATTTCTGTAGGATTTAATTCCATAACAATTAAATTACCTTCACCATCATAAATATTAGATACTTGCTTTTCGTTAGAATTATTTATAACTGCGTATCTATTTGATTCTAAATAAGCTGATACCTCACAATAAGGATTATCTGAATACCACATCTTCATTTCCTTTTCCTTATTTGCAGCATAATAACAAGCTCTTGTTAAAACACGTGTATTTTGAATTGAATACGGTAGTCCTGCTATATATACAGTTCTACCTTTTCCATAGCCATTAGCAGCCATTAATAAATCACCATTGGTGTATTTTATTACTTCAGTTGATTCTTTTAATGCATATATATTCTTTTGACTTTCTCCAAAATTCAACTCTTCAAATATATCTTCTGTTATGAAATGCTTATCTAATTCCTTAATAAAGTATTTATCTGTACTTAATGAGAATCCTAATTCTTTATCTACTCCTAAAGCATCTGCAAGTTGGAAGTAATGTCCTCCATTTAATATAGCTGAAGGTTCTCCAATTCCTACAAATCCTCCACCGTTATAGATCCACGCTCTAATTTTAGTAACTACTTCTTCATCAAGCCATTTTTCTCCACCGCTAAATGCAGTGCCTGCATCTCCAGCATTTATAATTACATCAATATCCTTTGGAATTCCCTTATTTTTTATATCATCAAAGCTTATAAAACTCACATCTACACTCATACCACTTAAGGCTTCTATAACTCCTAAATATGAATATATTTGTTTATACCATAAAGCATGTGCTACCATATGTGTTTGCCATGTACGTAATTTTCCCCAACAGTTAATAACTGCAACTTTTAATCCACAATACGGCTTATTTCCATTTATGGTTTCATATATTTCTCTAAATTCATTACATACACTTTCTATATAATCAACAAACTTAGGAAACTTATATGCAAGTGATAAATATCCACCATAACCTATTCTATCTACTGGCTTTCTCATTATTGCCCGTCTAGCTGTTATCCAGTTTTCTCTAGCTTCTACAGTAGGATCATTTCCTTCATAAAATGTATCTGGGAAAAAATATGGTAGAAAACGTCCTTCAGTATATTTAACACCTGGAATATCTGCTATCATTCTAAGGGTAGCTCCACTACCGACTGAGCCAACTACTGCGTCTAATCCTATATTTTCAAAGTATTTTCCATAAGGCTCCGTTCCTATCCAGTTATCTCCAAGGAACATCATTGCTTCTCTTCCGTGTTCATGAGTAATATCAACAAGTTTTTTTACATTATTAGCTACAAATTCTTGTTGAAAATCCATATAATCTAAAAACTTTTTAGTTGGAACTCTAAATGAACTATTATAATATCCTTGATCTATGATATCCTCTGGTCTTAGCTTATATCCTTTTACCTTTTCAAATTCTCTTAATGCCTCCGCACTCACACTTGAACTATATCCAAACCAATCAACATACTTTTCCTTAGCCCTATCATTAAATACCAATGTAAAGTGATAGAAAAATGTTGTAAATCTCACTACATCAGTTTCTGGATGCTCATCTAACCATTTATGCATTGCTTCAAAAATATACTTATTTGTCTTTGGATTTCTTGCATCAAATGGTATTTCATGAGGCTTATCCCCCCATTTGTTAGTTATGTGATTATACATTTGAGTAGGATCCCATATGCAATATGCTAAAAATGATACTGTATATTCATGCCACGCTTTTGTATCATTTATCATTACCTCTTGTGCTTCTTCGTTATATTCCCATTTATTTAAATCAACAACCTCTCCCGTTGTCCTATCAATTACTTCCCAAAACTCTTTAACATCATGATAAGAATCTGGTTTTACTTGCTGATCAAAATAACCTTCCATTATCTTTATTGTTAATGTTTCACTATTAGCTAAATGATGTTTGGTCATTAAATACGTTTGTTGTAATTCATCCATATTTTGCTCTGCCCACTTATTATCACCACGTGTTACAAAATAAGTAGAATATATTTTTTCTGCTAGCCCCTTTATTTCTCTTGGTAGCTTAAATCCATCACAATCACGGATTGCGTCTGCCCCCCACTTTTCCGCTATTTCCATTGTCTCTTTTATAAAATTATCATCAGTTGGGATTGTAACTCTTCCTTTATTCATCTTTATCCTCCTCTATTATTCTTTTATTCCGCCTACTGTCATACCTTCTGTAAGCTTCTTTTGAACTAATATATATAAAATTATTGTTGGAATCATAACTATAACTAATCCAGCATATAAAGCGCCGTAATCAGTTGCTGTTTTTTGAACTTGCATTAAGTTTATTAATCCTAATGGCAATGTTTTGGCCTTATTAGGTAGCATAGTTAATGCAATTATATATTCATTCCAAAATGCTAGGAAATTAAATAATATAACTGTTATTATGCTAGGCTTGGCCATAGGCATTATAACGTGAATTAAAGTTTTTAAATTACTACAACCATCAACATAAGCAGCTTCTTCATATGCTCTAGGTAATGATTTAAAAAATGTCATAAGTAAGTGTATAGTGAAAGGTAATGCTGTTGATGCGTAAATAATACTAACAACTATTCTGCTATCTAAAAATACAGTCATACTGGCTGGTATTGCAAAAATATTCCTTACTAGTTTTTCTCCATCTAGTACTAATAAAAATATAGGTACAACAATATAATTTACATTTATAAATAACCCTGCTGAAAATAGCAAATTTAATACCTTTCTACTTTTAAATTCAAATCTTGATAAAACATATGCTGCTGGTATTGATACAACTAATAAAATTACTAGAGCTAATCCAGTTACTATTACTGAATTTATAAAGTATTCACCCATATGGGCTTCTACAAACGCTTTACGAAAATTTTCAAAATAAAATCCTTTTGGCAATGCCCATGGATTACCATAAAACTCTGATTTATGCTTAAATGATGCTAATATTGCCCAACCTAAAGGAATTAATATGCTTAAAGCAAATATAGTTAAACATAAATAAGTAAAAATTTTCATTAATTTTTCTGTTGACGTCTTTTTATATGATTTTTCCATATTAATCCCTCCTTAAAACTCTATTACCTCTCTATTTGTTGCTTTACTTATTACGAAAGATAATCCAAAAGAGAAAATAAATATTATTACTCCTATAGCCATTCCATATCCATATGATGAATTAGAATACGCTTGCTTGTACATATAACTTAGAAAAACTTCTGATGATCCATCTGGCCCTCCTGCAGTCATAACCTTTACAAATAGGAAACTTAAATTTATTGTACTAATTATGAAGAATGTTAAAGTAGTTCTTATAACATTCCAAATTAAAGGTAATGTTATTTGAAAAAATTGATTCCATCTTGAAGCTCCTTCTAAATCAGCTGCTTCATAAAGACTTTCTGGAATACTACTCATACTTGCCATATACATTACCATGTAATACCCTACCGCCTGCCATATCATTGCAAATGCTATACACCATATAACTACCCTTTGATCACCAAGCCACATTCTTTTTAAATTTTCTAACCCGAGTGAACTAAGACTTGCATTTATTATCCCTTTATCAGGATCTAGAATTGCTGAAAATATAGCTGATATAACTACAACTGATAATATATTAGGAAAATAAAAAATTACTCTGAAGAAGTTTTTGAATTTAGTATCTTTTCTAGTTAATACTGCGGCTGAAGCTATTGCTAAAATCATAGTTATACCCGTTACTATTACTAATAGAAATACTGTATTTTGAAATGCCTTAATAAAATTTACATCCTTAAATAATATTGTAAAGTTGTCCAATCCTACAAATTTCTTGTTATTTGATAATCCACCCCACTTAAATAATGACATCCAGAATACATTTATAGTTGGAACTATCATGAATAGTATAAAAAGTATTAGTGCTGGGATTACTGAAAATCCTATAAACACTTTATTTACAGTGCTTTTCTTATGCATTGTTCATAATTCCCCCCTCATTTTTTCTCTTTCTATACATTTATTCTATCTTCATGAAATCTTTTACACAATAATATTGTTGCTTACTTTTTTAGTGATATTGCTATCCACCAATATTATGTAATTATGTATATTGCGTTATAATAAAAAATAGATAAAATAGTAAATAGATTGGAGGTGTATTATGAGCAATACAAGATATTTAATAAATAAAAAGAATTATGATCCAAATTATGAACTAATTTATATAAGTAAATCAAAATTTGAAAACGACTGGCATAGCACAGCTCATTTTCATCCATTTACAGAAATATTTTTTATAACTGATGGAAAAGGAGCCTTTCATTTAGATGATTCCATTGTTGATGTTAATAAGTGGGATCTAATTATAATTAATCCTAACTGTTTACATACAGAAAAATCATCTTTGTCAGATTCCCCTTTAGAATACATTGTTCTCGGAATAGACAACCTATTACTAAACCTTCCCGAATCCTATAGCTTAACTAATAATGAGCAACAAATTAATCTTTATAGGATTATGAACTTTTCTAAAGATAAAGAATTAATACTTAGCCACTTTAACCAATTAATTAATGAAATAGAAAACAAAGAATTTAATTATGAACATGTATGTAAAAGTATCCTAACACTATTCATAACACATATCATACGCAGCACAGCTTCGATACAATTCATTGAAGAATCCCAAGATAAACTAAACTTAGAATGTATAAAAATTAAAAACTATATTGATTCACACTATGCGCAAAATATAACTTTGGACTTTTTATCCGATTTATCTTATATGAATAAGTATCACTTAGTTCATACATTCACTAAGCAAATAGGGATTTCCCCTATAAACTATGTTATAAATAAACGGATACAAGAAGCAAAAAATCTACTAGCTACTACTGGCTATTCAATTAGAGATATTGCTTCCATAGTGGGCTTTGGGAACTCCTCTTACTTCAGCCAAATGTTTAAAAAAGTAACTGGAATTTCTCCAAAAAGCTATAGAGTAGAAAACTCAAAAGATAAAACTATTTAAAAATTAAGGAGTAAGATTCATTATAAAAAACAACAAATCTTACTCCTGATTTTTAAATATTTATTAATTAAATTTCACCTATAATAAATTTTATAACTTCTCCTCCAAGAATCATACCTGCAACTGGAGGAACAAACGATATACTTCCTGGTATTTGTCTTTTAGTTGCACATTTTTTAGTACCACCTGTACAAACACAACCAGTCTTACAAGTAACTACATCTTCATCTTTTGGTCTTCTTGGCTTTTCTTCTGAATATACAACCTTAAGATTCCTTACTCCTTGTTTTCTTAGCTCGTATCTCATAACCTTAGCTAAAGGACAGACTTTCGTATCATATATATCAGCAACCTTAAACTGTGTTGGGTCAAGCTTATTTCCTGTTCCCATTGATGCAATTATATTAATATTTTTTTCATAGCAATACTTTGCTAAAGCTATTTTTGCTGATACAGTATCAATTGCATCTATTACGTAATCAACATCATCAGGAATTAATTCACCTAAATTTTCAGGAGTAACAAATACTTGATGAGTAATAACATTACACTTTCTATTAATAGTAAGTATTCTTTCCTTCATAACTTCAACTTTTACTTTGCTTATAGTTCCATATGTAGCATGTATTTGTCTATTTAAATTAGTTAAACAAACAGTGTCATCATCTACTAATATTAAGGTTCCAACTCCAGCTCTTGTTAATGCTTCAACAGCAAAGCTTCCTACTCCACCAACTCCAAATACCATTACTTTTGCATTTTTTAATTTTTCTAGTCCATCATTTCCTATAAGTAATTCTGTTCTAGATAATGGATGTTGTAACATTCACTTCTCTCCTTTTTATATCTTATGTATAATTTCACAAAAGAATAATTTTAATTTATATCTTATTTTAGACTATTATTTATTTATATACAATAATATTATTTTCCATATAATAAAAATAATATAGCTCAACATAATTATTAATAATAAAACTATTTGTTTTATTTAAACAAGTTTTATTATATGATAATATAAGTTATAAATTGCAAATCAATTTAATAGTGAAAAGTTAATATTGAAGAAGTAAAAAGTTTAGGATGTTTTTCTACGTAAAACTAAACTGTAGGCATAAAGCACTTTTTATTCAAAAATCCTATAAGGATTTTCTCCTTCACTTTTTCATTATTCACTCTTCCATTATTGACCATTTTGTTTGCAAAATATATTTCAAGGAGGATAATTATGATTTTAGGAATTATAAGTGCAATGGCAGAAGAATTAGAATTACTTCTAAAGGATATGTCTATTGAAAAAGAAACTAAGAAAGCAAATATGACTTTTTATAAAGGGACTCTAGGCGATAAAAATATAATTGCAGTTGTTTGCGGTATTGGTAAAGTAAATGCTGCTATTTGTACTCAAATATTAATATCTGAATATGGAGTATCTTCTGTAATAAATGTTGGAGTTGCAGGTGGAATCGGTAAAGACATTTATCCTGGAGATGTTGTCGTTGGAACAGATTTAGTTCAACACGATATGGATACAACTGTATTTGGCGATCCTCATGGTCAAATTCCAAGATTAGATACTTTTTCTTTCAAATGTGATGATAAATTAGTTAAAGCTGCTTTAGCTGCATGTGAAGAAATTAAAGAAATCAACACCTTTTCTGGTAGAATAGTATCTGGAGATCAATTTATATCAAGTGTTGAAAAAATCCAATGGTTTGAAAAAGAGTTTAATGCAATATCTTGTGAAATGGAAGGTGCGAGTATTGCTCATGTATGCTATTTAAATAATATTCCATGTGTTGTTATTAGATCAATCTCTGATAATGCTAATAATGGAGCTCATATGGATTATGAAAAGTTTATTCCTATAGCAGTTAGAAATTCAACTAAAATACTAAGAAAAATGATTCAAAACCTTTAAAAAGGTTAAAAAATGTAATATTGCTTATTCCATCGCTTCGCTTCAAGTCAACGCAATATTACATTTTTAACCTAGAAACTAAATGTAATAATTCCTCATTCTTTTGAATTATACAAATGTAGTATTATAATTTTTTATATAGTTATAATATATTATTTTCTTTCATTTTTCAGTCACTTCGCTCCAAGTCGCAACACCATATTATTTTACCTATTCATACTGAATGTAATAACTTTTCTTCTAGTTTTTATTATTAAATGCGAAAAATTTCATAAATATAAATGTTATTGGTACACCAATAATGGCTGCTAATCCATATGCAATTAACTTATATATACCCATAATATTAAATACTATTAAAACTATTATATTTTGAATTATGAAATTAGGTATATATGATATAGTAAACTTAATAAATTTATTAAAGTTTAATTTTTCTTTAAATGTTACGTAACTATTTAATATATATGAAATTATTAATCCTGAAATATATCCACATATAAACGCTATATTTTCATTGAAAAAATTTGAATATATATAAGAAAAGATAACTCCATTAAAGGTATTAATTACTCCAATAATAACAAAAATTATAAATTCTTTCGAAAAAAATATATTCTTAAATTTGTTAATTAAATATTCCATAAACTATCTAACTCTTTCTTCAGTATTTATAATCTTATTTGCTATAATAAATCTTGGTCTTTGCTTAGTTTCATTGTATATTTTACCTATATATTCGCCAATTACGCCAAGTGATAGTAATTGTATTCCACCAATCATCCAAATTGAAATCGTTAATGATGTCCATCCATCTTGGGTATTTCCGAAAAATTTAACTATTAAAGAGTATATTAAAGCTATAAAGCTTAGTGCAGATATTGAAAATCCTAAGCCTGTAATTATTCTTATTGGTTTAATACTAAATGAAGTTATTCCATCCCAAGCAAATGCAAGCATCTTTTTAAAAGGATATTTTGATTCTCCTGCAAATCTTTCATGTCTTTCATATTCTACTACCGCATACTTATATCCTATTAAAGGAACTATTCCCCTTAAAAATAAGTTTACTTCCTTAAATTCACTTAACACCTCTAAAGCAACCCTACTCATTAATCTATAATCAGCATGATTATAAATTACTTCAACTCCAAGACCACTCATAAATTTATAAAACCCAAGAGCTGTTGTTCTTTTGAAAAAAGTATCTGTATTTCTAGAAGACCTTACACCATATACTACGTCATTCCCCTTATAATATTCCTCTACAAATTTATCTATTACTTCTATATCATCTTGTAAATCTGCATCTAACGATATTACTATATCTGCATATTCTTTAGCTGTCATAAGTCCAGCTAATAAGGCATTTTGATGCCCCTTATTTCTTGATAAATTTACTCCACTGAATATGGTATCTTCCCTATAAAGATCATTAATTATAGTCCATGTTTTATCCTTTGAACCATCATTTACAAATAATATTTTACTATCTCCAGATACTAAATTACTATTAATCATACTCTTAAGCTTATCTGATAACCTTTTTGCAGTTTCCTGTAAAACAGCCTCTTCATTGTAACAAGGAACTACTAAAAATAAAATTTCATTCATTACTAACCCTCCATAAAGTTCTTACTATCTCCCAAAGTAATTATTCTTGATAATTTTTTCCCCTATTTCATAAGATTTTAATAAGTGTTCCTTCTCTTCGTTACTTTTCACATTACCCTTAATCTCATTACCCTTTATAATTGTTGCATCTCTATTAGTATTTAATAAAATTCTTCCCATAGAATAATTTATGTACTTACTATCATCCACTCCAAGTAAATATAAAACGGTTGTTGGAATATCGACTTGTCCACCACTTACCTTTATAACATTAGGCTTCATGTCCTTTGAATACATAATTAGTGGTATTCTATTATCATACTCCTTCCACCAATTTCCATCATAATCTAAATCTTTTATATCATCGTTATAATATTTATGGACACCAGCATGATCCCCATATATTACAACCATCGTATTATCTAAAATTCCCTTTTTATCTAATTCATTAAAGAAGTTCTCTATTTGTTTATCCGTGTAAAGTACACTTTCAAAATAACCCCCAAGGTAACTCTCATCTATCTCTTTAGGTAAATCTAACTGTCTATACTTTTTATCAATATTAAACGGTCCATGATTAGATAAGGTTGGCGATTGGAAGAAAAACGGTCTATCTACATTCTCCAACTTATTTGATACTTGAGTTAAAAAACTTCTATCAGATAATCCATATCCTACAGTTTCTTCATATATGTAATCACCGATATCCCATAGGTTTTTAACTCCAAAGCTATTCTTATGAATTTCAGTCCAATTAAATTCTCCTATTTCCTCGGCATGAGATGATATTGTATTATATCCTTCTCCTTCTAATATTCTAGGCAATGAATTACTATATGTATCTTCACCATAATTTAATGCTGTTATCTTGTCTCCCAATGGATAAATTGATGTATTAACCATAAAGTCACAATCAATGCTGTTTCCAGCATTATTTTGTTCATATATATTAGAAAAATATAATCCTTCTCTTGAAAGCTTATTTAAAAAAGGTGATATTTCTTTTCCATTTACACTCTTATTTATCACAAAATTTTCTAAGGACTCAACTTGAATAAAAATTACATTCTTTCCTTTTTCACTTCCCTTATATTCATTTGGCTGTAACTCCTCCTTATTATCTGATATCCAATTTTCTATCTCTGTCTTCTCGTCTATTGATAATGGATTCAATACTTTAGATAGAGTTCTATAAGATTCTATAAGATGGTATCCTATAGGACCTGATGCTCTTGAAGACATTAATGTACTCCATCTCTTTGTAAGGATTCTATTTTCCCATCCTCCAAGGCTTAAAATATCTATTAAGAAAAATGATATTACTAATGTAATAATTGCATAACTATTGGTTAATAAAAATTTTCTTACTCTTCTACTATCATTACCTATTGTTTTTTTAATGATTGCATAAATAATTATAAAAACAATATCTACTATAAATAATAAATCTATAGCTCTAAATTGATATAGAGATTCTCCTACAGGATTAAATGTACCTATATAAAACATATTTTTTAATCCTAGAAAGTCTCTATTTACTCTAAAGTACCATAAGTCCATAATTAATAAGAAGCTATATGATATATTAATGAAAATATAATAAATGAGTTGTTTATTCCCTTTAAATAAATATCCACATGAATAAAACAATAAGATAAAAGCTAAATAGACAAAAATGAATTTAAAACTTATATTATTGATTTTAATTACATCTGCAGAACTTACTTCTATTAAAGCCATAAACAAAAGTGACTTAATTAGCATATCTATAATTGTTGCAAATCTAAACTTACTTATCTTAGAAAATGATAATTTTATATTATGCCCACGAATGTATTCAAAGATTCTATTCTTTATTTTGCTTATATCCATATTTAATTTGCTCCAATCCTATTGTTTAAAAATACTTTCTTCTTAATAAAATCCATGAGCTTAAATAAAATATAAACTAGGCATATAAACAATAGAACATCAAATACAAAGTTAAACAAATACAATTGTTTTGCAGTATCTGCCTGCCCATTACCTACATAGGGCATAGGAAATTGTATTGCTCCTATTAACATTAATCCCCATAATAGTACTATCTTATTTTTTATCTCTTCATTAGACTTATTTCTTAAGAAATTAATTATTGACACTATAAATATAGCTATAAAAACACTTATTATAAACCATAATTTTTTTGGTAACTTATCTTCTCTAAAATCAGACCAAGTTGTAAATCTATTAAGTTTTACAATTGGTTCTTCGCTGTCATATCTATATCCTTTTCCTAAAGATGTACTTGTAAAAAAGGCCTTCCCAGCAGTATACTCCATTCCTTCTATCAATCTTTTTGGGTGAGTTAAATAGAATTTGGCTAGTTTCCCGTTACTTATCTTACTATAAAACTCTTCTTCAGTAATTGGAGTTCTAGGAACATATTTTACATATTCACTAGCATCTAAATAAGCATGTTTTCCTGCCTCACAAGCCATATCTGGATTAAGTCCTAAATCAATTAAATCTTGCTGTGGAGTTTTTGATCCATTAAGAACTCCATAAAAAACAGAATTATACTGAGTATCCTTACTAATATTTTTATTTACAATATTTATTTGAATTGGATAGATTATTATTATAATTAAAAACACCATTAACCATTTTAATTTTTTAGGTTCTAAAACTTTTCTATTATCCCAAAGTACTTTAGCTAAAAGAATTATTATAAATGGTAATGTAGTTAATACTTGCATCTTAGATCCTAAGAACATAAATGCTGAAATATATAAAAGAAAGATTTTAAATCCTATTTTTTTATCATCCTTTTCACTATACTTACATCTAATATAGTATAAAAATGCTGCTAAAAATAACAATAATGTACTTAGCATCATTGGCTCCCCATATAAACTATTAAACCAAACTATATAATTTCCATCCATGAAGACAAAAGCACTTAATAAAGCCATAATACTCAACTTAAAGTTACTTTTTATATTAAAATTCTTTAATATAAGTGCTATTGAGGATATATAAATTATTGCATATGCAATTGCAAGATACTGAGTTCTAAAAACTCCTTGTCCTACTATCTTACAAATAAAATTTATAAAAATAATTAGATACCCCAAACTAGAACTAACTATCCCCACTAATATGGTATTGGCATTTATATTTATCTTATAATCAGTAACTATATACTGATAGAATCTTTTAAAATCAGGATTTCCTTTATCCGAATCTAGAAGTGATAATCCTGAAGAACTCATAACTCTATCAAAATCTCCTTGATCTGCTACTCCCATCTGAGGATATTTGAATAGTATATAAGATATTATTCCAATTGATAAGATAGCAAATATACCTAATATATATTTTGTATACTTATTTTGAATACTTTTTTGTATTTTCATCGATTTGTCCCCCCCCACCAATAAATTACATTTATTATATTATATTACTATTATTACTATATTTTATATATTTTTTTATTTTTAACTCATCTAGTAAATTTTAATATATTTTATGATTTTTATATTAAAACAAATCTTAATGCCATAAAAAAAATATTAACTTACTATATTTATGTTATGTAAGTTAATATCTTATTTGTGATTATAATTATTTATTCATTATGTTTAAGCCATTGCTCTAATAGCAAATGGAATTCCATAGGATATAAAAGTCATTATTATTGTTGCTATCATTATTCCTATAAAAATTGATAGAGATGCTTTTTTAATATCAATTCCTAATAATGCTGCTATTAGTGCGCCCGTCCACGCACCAGTTCCTGGTAGAGGTATTCCTACAAATAATGCAAGCCCCCAAAATTCATACTTTTGAATCTGATCGCTTTTCGACATTGATTTTTCTTCTAATTTTTCAACTAAAGGTCTAAATAACTTAGTCTTTTTCATCCAATTAAATACTGGTGTAATGAAGAATAGAATAAATGGTATAGGAACTACATTTCCTATAACACATAAAACTATAGCCTTAAATACTCCTATCCCTAATAATGAAGCTGCAACTAAACCACCTCTTAACTCCAAAATTGGTACCATTGATATTATAAATGCTACAGCTTCCTTCGGCATAAAACTTAATGTGTTAGTAAACCAATTAATTAATGAATCTGTCATAATATGCTCCTTATACTATATTTTCTTTAAATCTTATTTATTAAAATGTAATTATTTGCATATATATAAGATTACATAATAAACCCATAGTATTCAAGTCCTTATTTTTTTAAATTCTTAAGCTTTGGATATAAGTTCTTATCTTCTTTATCTATTCTATTTTCTAATAGTCTTAATACCTTTTTACTTTCTATTAAAAACTTATCTTTATCATTTAATATCTTATTTTTAGTATTAAATTGATTTTTGAACTCCGTAAATATTACATGAATATTTCCCATTTCATCACTATATTCCTTAGATATATTTCTTAAATTACTATCATTACTGTTGATTAATTCTGGATATAAAAACTTGTCCTCTGTTTTCATATGAATATTTAGTTTTCCAGCAAGTGTATTTATATCCCAAACTAATTCATCTAAACTATCTTCAATATTTCTTAAATTCAAAGTACTATTAATTTTTTTAAATAATTTATTTATCTCTAAATGTTGTCTTTCTAGATTATCTATATTCATATACGTAACTCCTATCTTTAATTTCATATATTTTTAACTTAGCTAAATTATAAATCAATTTCATTGTATTTTATGTGATTAGAGTCACAATTTTACTTATTATGAAAAACAACCTAATAATAAAAAATTGATAATAGAATAAGTCTTTTATAACCCATCCATATATAAATAGATATATAAATAAAAACATATACAAATAAGATGCATATGTTTCTATTTACTATATATTTATTTAAAATAATTTTTATATTAGAAAGATTTGAATATATCTTTTTTTGCACCACAAACTGGGCAGTTTTCTACATTATCTCCAATTTCAGTGAATCCACAAACCGGACATACATAGATAGTTTCATCGCTTATATCTTTTTGTTGCTTAGCCATATCTTGAGCATCTTTAAACATCTTCGCGTGGATTTTTTCTGCTTCTAAAGCATAATGAAAAGATCTTTGAGCATCAGTTTCATTTTGAAACTTTGCTGTTTCTAAATAAACAGGATACATTTGATCTATTTCATGTAATTCACCATCGATTGCACCTTGTAGGTTTTCAACTATATTTGTATGGCCAAATACAGCTCCAGCAGCAACTGTTTTATCTCCAACTTGTTCATTTAATACATTAAAATGATTCTTAGCATGGCACCATTCTGCATAGGCAATTCCTCTAAAAAGTCTTGCTATATTTGGATAACCATCCTTCTCAGCTGAATCCCCCCAAATAGTATAACGCATATGAGCCATACTTTCTCCACCATATGCTGAACTTAAAAAATCTACTGTCATTGCATTTTTTACTGACATAATTTAAACACATCCCTTCAACTAAATAACATTATTATTATTCCAAATATGAGAATAATAATTCATTATTTATAGAATTCTCTCTAGATAATATTTAATGTATTACTTTATATAGTTATACATTATATAAACAACCTACTACCACCCCCGTAAATTTATGGAAGTTATTAGCGAAGTATAATATATTTTAAAATTATTTATTTAAGTATAAATCATATAAAAATAAAGATATTCAAATTTAATTACTCCATACTTCTCTAAAATCATCATAAACTTTATATGCCATGAAAGCACAAAATAAATCTACTTTTAAAATCTCAGATGATTATAAAGGATTTATATGATTATATTTTTATATTTCAGCATAAATAAAAAAAGAGTTATAAGTTTAGGCATTATCTATTTTAGTACTTTATGCCATCTAATTCTAATAACTCTTTTATCTTATTCTTTAACTAATTTCTTAATTTAAAACAATAACCTTTTATTATTTTCTCACCATTTCATTTTAGTAGCTCCTAGAACTTATGAATAAAAAGTCCACTTCTAGGTTTTGGCTCAAACCATGTTGATTTTGGCGGCATTATTTTTCCGCTATCTGCTATATCCATAATATCATCAGTAGTTGTGGGATACATAGAAAAACTAACTTTCATATCTGTATCAGCTCTTCTTTCAAGTTCTTTTAACCCTCTAATACCTCCAACAAACTTAATTCTCTTAGACTTCCTTGGATCATCTATTCCTAGTATTGGTTTTAAAAGATTATTTTGAAGTATTGATACATCTAATCGATCTACTGGGTCATTTGGATTAAATATTCCATTCCTAGCTTCAAGTAAATACCATTGTTTTTCTAGATACATTCCAAAAGTATGTTTTTCTTTCGGTTTAACTTGTTCATTACTTTTAGTAACTATAAACTTTTCACTTATCTTATTTAAAAACTCTTCTTTTGAAAGTCCATTTAAGTCTTTAACAGTTCTATTATAATCCAATACCTCTAACTCGCTATCTGGATAGGAAATTGATAGGAAATAATTAAATTCTTCCTCTCCAGTATAATTTTCTGTTTCTGCCCTCTTTATATGCCCAACTTTTACTGCTGATGCTGATCTATGATGTCCATCAGCAATATATAAGTATTTTACTGATTTAAATAATTCACTTATTTTATTTACTGTACTTTCATCATCTATAATCCATACAGTATGTGATATTCCATCTTCTGATTTAAAATCATAAATAGGTGCTTTTTTCACCCATTCGTTTATTATATTTGAAATATTTTTATTTTCTCTATAAGTTAAGAAAATAGGACCTGTATGTGCCTCGCATTTATAAACATGATTAATTCTATCTATTTCCTTATCTTCTCGTGTTAACTCATGCTTCTTAATTATATTATTAGTATAATCATCTATTGAAGCACAGCCAACAAGACCAACTTGACTTCTTCCATTCATAACTTGCCTATAAATATAAAAGTTAGGCTTTTTATCTTCTATATAATATCCCTTTTCAATCATTTCATCTAAATTTTCTTTTGCTTTTTCATAAACCCTATCATCATATACATCTATATCACTTGGCAAATCAACTTCTGCCTTATCTACATGCAAGAATGAATATGGATTATCTTTTACCATTTCTCTAGCTTCATCACTATCCATTACATCATAAGGAAGTGCTGCTATTTTATCTGCTAATTCTCTTATAGGTCTTATACCCATAAAAGGCCTCATTACTGCCATTAAAATTCCTCCTAAATTCTATAGCCTAGTTAAAAAAATCCCTTATAACTGAGACTACCTCTTCTCCAATTCTTTCTTGTGCTTCTATTGTTGATGCACCAATATGTGGAGTACAGCTAACTCTTGGATGATTAACTAATGCTTCATTTGTATTTGGTTCTACTGCAAATACGTCTATCCCTGCTCCTGCAATTTTTCCGCTATCTAATGCCTCTAATAGAGCTTTTTCATCTACAACTTTTCCTCTTGCACAATTTATTATATAAGCTCCATCTTTCATAATATCTAACTCTTCTTTTTTAATTAAAGATCCATTTTCTTTATCATAAGGAACATGTAATGAAATAAAATCTGATTTTTTAAGTAAGTCATTTAACTCTAGAAATTCATAATTTATATCATCTTGCTTGCCAAATACATCATTATATACTATATTCATTCCTAATGCTTTTGCTTTGTTAGCAAGTGATTTACCTATTCTTCCCATCCCTATTATTCCTAATGTTTTTCCTCCAAGCTCAATTCCTTCATATTTCTTCTTATTCCATTCACCATTTCTCATAGTGTAATTTGAAGTTCCAACAAATCTTGCTACTGCAAACATGTGAGCTAACGCTAACTCAGCAACTGAATCTGAACTTGCATTTGGAGTATTTTTAACTGTTATTCCCTTTTCATAAGCTGTGTTTAGATCTATATTATCTATCCCAACCCCAGCTCTTATTATAAGTTTTAATTTCCCACCTGCAGCTTGTTCTAATACATCCTTAGTTACTTTTGTTGCAGATCTTACTACTAAAGCATCAAACTCTTTAAGTTTCTCTCCTAAAAATTCTTTATCATAATGTTCATCCACAACCTGAAATCCTAATTCTAATAATTTATTAATTGCATTTTCTTGCAAACCATCACTTACTAATATTTTATACATTTCTACGCCCCCTATTTAATAGTGAAAAAGTGAAAAAATGAAAGAATGAACAAGTTAAGATAAAATCCTTTAAGGATTTTTGAATATAAAGTGATTCGCCCCTATATCCCTTAAGCTTTGCATAGCAAAGCAACCCCAATTCTTTCACTTTTCAATTTTTCATTAGTAAATTGCTCTGCAATTTATTATTACTCTAAACCTAAAATATCATTTATATTACTTAAAAGCTCATTTACATCTTCCATTTGGCAATCCGCCATGTGAGCTATTCTAAATGTCTTATCTTTTAGGCTTCCATATCCATTTGATATTTGGAATCCTCTCTTTCCTAGTTCCTTATTTAATGCAGACACATCTATTCCCCTATTATTTTTAACTGTTGTTAAAGTATTAGACAAATAGTTTTCATCTGGGAAAATCTCAAAATATTTTCTTGCCCATGCTCTAACAACTTTAGCCATTTCTATATGTCTTGCAAATCTATTTTCTAGACCTTCTTTGTTTAGTATATAGTCTAGTTGATAATCTAGCGCATACATATGAGATATTGATGGTGTTGAAGGATATTGATAATCCTTCTTTTGAATATATTTATATAAAGATAATAAATCTAGATAAAATCCCCTATTAGGTACCTTTTCTGCTCTTTCCTTTGCTTTATTTGAAAAAGTACATATTGCCATGCCTGGTGGCAATCCTATTGCTTTTTGTGTTGAAGTTAAACAAATGTCTATTCCCCATTTATCAACCTCTATCTTTGTTCCTGCAGCAGAACTTACTGTATCTACTATAAAAACAACATCTGGATATCTTTTTATAACTTCTCCAATCTTTTCAATTGGATTCATTACTCCAGTAGATGTCTCATTATGAGTAACTGCTACTAAATCATACTTACCTGTTGCCAATGCTTCATCAACCATTTCAGGCTTAATAGCATTTCCCATTTCTACTTCAAATAAGTCAGCAGGAACGTTATTTGAAATTGCCATCTCATACCATCTCTTTCCGAATGCCCCAACGGAAAATACAGCAGCTCTTTTTGCTGTACAGGATCTTATAGCACCTTCCATAAGTCCACTACCTGATGTAGTTGAAAGTAATATTTCACTTTCTGTAAAAAATAACTTTCTTAAGTTGTTGCTAATCCTTCTTTGAAGTTCTGAAGCCTCTTTGCTTCTATGCCCAATCATAGGATTTGCCATCTGTTCTAAAACATCTGGTCTTACCTCAACTGGTCCAGGAATAAATAGTTTTTTATGCATCGTACCTCTCCCCCATATAATCTTCATTTTTATTGCTTATTTAATTATTGTTAATTTTACTACTTTTTTACACATTTAACAACCTTTTTTCGATTCTTTCAATATAATATTATTAAAAGTATCGTTTTATTACTAAAATAATAATTTCTATTATCATCTTATGCTCTTGTACTATGTTTGAATACTAATTTAAATATAAAATAAAGCTACAGCTCCTTTTATATTATAAAAAAGCTGTAGCCTTTAATCCTAAATATATTTATATCTATTATTTATACTATGTACTAACTATTCTTCAGAAGCCTCTAGCTGATTCTTTAATAAATTTCTTATTTCTGTTAACAGTTCTTGTTCTACTGTTAACTTTTTCTTTTCTTCTTCCTTTTTGGCTTCCTCTTCTTTTTTACCATTTAATTTATTAACTATTTTTATAAATATAAATATAGACAGTGCTATGATTAAAAAATCAACTATGTTTTGAATAAATAACCCATAATTTAATGTGACTGCATCACTTACACCTTCTACTGCTGGTTTTAATACATATGAAAGATCCGAGAAATTAACTCCACCTGTTAAAACTCCTATTGGTGGCATTATAATGTCCTTAACTAAGGATGAAACTATTTTATTAAAAGCTCCCCCTATAATTACCCCAATTGCTAGATCTAACACATTTCCTTTCATTGCAAAGTCTTTAAATTCACTTATAAACTTCTTTCCTTTTTCCTTCATCTAATCAATCCTTTCATAATGTTCATCAAACGTTAGAATAGACTCTGTTTCTCTGCAATACTTTACACACATACATTGTCCCAAATGCCTAGGACACTTATAACATAGACACCCTTTATCATCACCATTACAACTTTTTTTATACTCTGGACAATAGTTGCAATTTATTCCATTACCTGCTGGCATAATAATGTTCCCCCTTAAATTTAATTTATATTTATTTTATCACATGAGTCAATATATAAACTTAGTAATGTTTTGTAAATTAAAATAATGAAAAATGATACTCTTTCATTTATAAATTATAGTAACCATTTTTTACAATCTACATATACTGATCTCATAAGAGGCTTTTCACTCATAATAGACTGAAAAAACTTCTAACTCCCATCTATATAAACTTTTGGGAACTATAAGTTCCCTCTCTCATTAAAATAAAAGAGATTCAATTAAAACTGAATCTCTTTCATTTTTATAAAGATTTATAAAAACAGTTGAAATATTACTAAAAATATAACACCAGGAACTCCTAAGAATCCTGCTATTAATGCTGTTATTGCATTTATTCCTATTGAAAACCCGAAGTAAGAACCTAAAATATTTGTTAGGTATAATAAAACTATTCCTATAATACCATTTATTAAAATTTTTAATGGCCATTTTAAAAATTTTATTAATAAATACAATAGAACTAGTCCTATTAATCCATATAAAATCATATTTAAATCCATATAAATCCCCTCCGATTAATATTATGTATTATTTAACAATAATATTAATATATTGCATACCTATATATTAGTTTATTTTTCTTAATTCTCTTCTTTTAGCCATAGATATTAAATAATCATATCTAGTTTTAGCTACATCTTCTGCATGAATTGCTAGTTCAATTAATTGAGGATCGCTTACTGAATTAAATAATGATCTTGCTACTTCCATTTCTGTTATAGCATCTTTTATTGCACTCAATAACTCTAAGTCATCCTCACTGTATTGTATCTTATTTTTCTCCGCATTTTGCATCAATAAATCTAGAATGGTTTTCTTATCCATTTTCTATCCTCCCAAATAATTTATATATTAAAATATTATCCAATTTTTAACAAAATTATTCGAGATTTATTAACTTTTCTTACATTAACGGTGCAAAAACTCTTAATATTGCTGTTATAAATTTATTTGACCATTTGATTCTATGGCAATCCTCTATTGTTATCAACTGGCAAACCTTCAAAGTTTCTAGGAAGTCATTCTTAATTTCCATTAATGATTTTGTCTTATAAAGTAAAACTCCACATTCAAAATGTAAATAAAGGCTTCTGTAATCCATATTTATAGTTCCTATAACACCTATTTCATCATCAGATAC
The DNA here is from genome assembly GCF_015555225.1 of Clostridium sp. D46t1_190503_E9. Classification (NCBI taxonomy): domain Bacteria; kingdom Bacillati; phylum Bacillota; class Clostridia; order Eubacteriales; family Clostridiaceae; genus Clostridium; species Clostridium sp. D46t1_190503_E9. The sequence goes on along the minus strand of NZ_JADNKB010000015.1, from coordinate 54,128 downwards.
AAATGTCTTAGAATGTATAAATCCAGGAGTATACTCATATATCTTTACTCCTGCTTCTATAAGCTGAGCATAATATGCTCTTGTTACCATATGAACATACCACTTATCTTCTATATGTGGAGTAACTATTATAACTTCTACACCACTTTTGGCTGCCAAAGTTAAAGCAGTTACTAATTCATTATCTACTATTAAATATGGCGTATTTATATAAACATATTCTTTTGCTTTATTTATAATATTTAAGTATACATTTTCCCCTACAGTTTCATCATCAAGAGGACTATCACCATAAGGTTGAACATATCCATCCCCTTCGAACTCTTTATCATAATTCACATATGGCTTATATTTTTCATAGTCTTCTTTTTGACCACAATTAAATTGCCATGATTGAAGGAACATCATAGTTAAATTCCAGACAGCTTCTCCTCTTATCATAATTGAAGAATCCTTCCAATGGCCAAATCTAACTATTTCGTTTATATATTCATCAGCTAAGTTAATGCCTCCTGTAAATGCAGTATGACCATCAATTATTGTAATTTTTCTGTGATCTCTGTTATTCATTATAACTGATAGAAATGGCACAAATGGATTAAATACTAAACACTTTATTCCCTTTTGCCTTAACCTCTCGTCATACTTATAAGGAAGTGTTCTTAGGCATCCCATATCATCATATATTAACCTTACATCTACGCCTTCTTTTACCTTATCTTCTAGTATTTCCAAAATACTATCCCACATCACACCTTCTTGGATTATAAAATATTCCATAAAGATATAATGCTTTGCTTTTTTTAATTCTTCTTTTAGCTTTTCAAAAAACTCTTCTCCAGGTGATAAATATTTTGTAGTAGTATTTTTATAAATAGGACTTGCTGCATACTTATTTAAATATTTTACTTGGTTTGCAATTCCCTTATCTTCTTTTTCAATTTCACTGAGTATATCCTTATCTTGAATCAATAATTTAGCTGTTTCGTTGTGTATATTAGTTATTCTGGCTCTAAATTTCTTAGTAGTTTTTCTTAATCCAAAAAGCAAATAAAATAGCCCACCAAAAACAGGAACTAAAAGTACAGGTATAGTCCACGCTAGTTTGTAAGAGGGATTATCCTTAGTACTAACAATATAAATAACTGCAAATATACTTATTAGAAATAATAATACATATAGATATACGAAGGATTCAGAAAGCTTCCATATAGCAAAAATAAGAATTGATAATTGCACAATAATAAGTAGCCCAACAATTGCCATTCTACTAAATAAAAATTTTAATATCTTACTCATACATCCACCTTTCAATTATATTTATATCTCTTTTCTACCTTCTAATGCCTTTGAAAGAGTTACTTCATCAGCATATTCCAAGTCTCCTCCTACAGGTATTCCTGAAGCAATTCTAGTTACTTTTATATCTAATGGTTTTAAAATTCTAGATATATACATTGCTGTTGCTTCACCTTCAATATTAGGGTTAGTTGCTATTATGACCTCTTTAACATCAGCGCTCATTCTTGCAACTAATTCTCTTATCCTTATATCTTGTGGTCCTCTTCCTTGCATAGGTGATAAATTTCCATGTAATACATGATATGATCCATTATATTCCTTAACCTTTTCCATAGTCATTATATCTTTAGGTTGCTCTACAACACAAATTACATCTTTATCTCTATTTGGATTAGAACATATTGCACAAGGGTCCTTGTCTGTAAAGTTACCGCATATTGAACAATACTTTATTGTTCCCCTTGCTTTAACCAAGGCATCTGCAAACTCTTTAACTTCATCTTCTGGAAGATTCAATACATGTAACGCTAATCTTTGAGCTGTCTTTTGGCCAACACTTGGTAGCTTGGCAAATTCTTCAATAAGTTTTTCTATAGCAACTGGATAAAAATCCATAAAATCATCCTTTCCGTAATTTAAATACATAAAAAGGCGAAATAAATTCGCCTTTTTATGTTTTAATTTTATTTATAAATCATTCATAAATAATTAAACATTATTTATGAATTTCTAATTATTAATTGCAAACTACGAACAATGCAAATTATTAATTATTAATTATTAAAAAAGTCCTGGTATATTCATTCCACCAGTTAATTTACCCATTTTATTTGCGCTTTCTTCATCAGCTTTTCTTAATGCTTCATTTACTGCACTAAGAACTAAATCTTCTAGCATTTCAACATCATCTGCATCAACTACTTCTGGTTTTATGTTAATTGAAACTACTTCCTTTTTACCATTTGCTTTTACAACTACAGCACCACCGCCAACTGAAGCTTCAAACTCTTTAGTTTCAAGATCCTTTTGCATTTGCTCCATATCCTTTTGAAGTTTTTGCGCTTGCTTCATTAGGTTATTCATGTTTCCTCCACCAAATCCGCCTGGAAATCCTCCTCTTGCCATAAAAACATCCTCCTTATTATAAAAATCTATTCTTTATTATATAGTATTTTTCTTTATTTTACTACATTTAAGATACTATTTGCATTAATTTTCATTCTTATTATTCTTATTTTTCATTTTGTTTATGTGCATATATTATAACTTAATTTTATTCATCTAATATATCTACCATATCAGATCCTAAGGTTTCTAAAAGCATATCTGCAGTTGACTTTTCACTACTTGATGTTTCTTCAACCTCAAAAACAATTTTTATATCTTCTCTAAAAATTTCTGCTAATACTTCTTGTATTATTGCCTTATACTCTGGCTTTTCTAATCTATCCTTATTAAACTTAAATTGATCCTCATATTCAATAGTTAAAACACCATTTTTACATTCCACTGGCTTTCCAGTAAGCATTGATGCATATACTATCATAGCTCTTCTTGCCTTAAATCTCTCTAGAATATCCTTCCATGATCTTTGAATATCATTTATAGTTACCTTAGAGTTTTCATTTGCTACAATATCATTATTTCTAGGCTTTGGCTGTTCTCTATTAGGCTTATTAGTAACAGCTTCTTTTTTGGCATCACTTTTATTAGGAGATGCTGCACTGACCACTTTAAGGCTACCATTTTTTAATCCTTCTTCAAGCTTATTAATTCTAGTTAAAATAACTTCATTAGATGTGTCATATTCTATTTTACACATTTTAATAACAGCTAATTCTAAATATAACCTAGCTTGCTTGCTTATCTTTGCATTAGATTCGGTTTCTTGAAGAATTCTTATATATCTCATTACTTCTTCTGCTCTAATTTTACTTGCTTGATCTTTTATTAATGCTATATTTTCTTCTGACATATCTAATACTTCTTCGGGATTATTAGTAACCTTAGCCATTAATATATTTCTATAGTGAGCTATCAAATCCTTAATAAATAGATAAATATCTTTTCCAGCATAAACAACTTCATCTATTATATTGATAGATTTTTCTACATTTCTTTGTATTACAGAATTAGTAAGATTGAACAAATGATCATTAGTAACAAGTCCAAGCATGTTTATAAGAACATCATACTCTACTGCTCCATTTCCCATTGATATAGCTTGATCTAATATACTTAAAGCATCTCTCATTGCTCCATCTGATACTCTTGCAATTAAATTTAGGCTTTTATCATCTGCGAGGGCATTTTGCTCATTGACTATTTTTCTAAGACGTTCTGTGATTTCATTATTATTTATTCTCTTGAAATCAAACCTTTGACATCTTGAAAGAATAGTAATTGGAAGCTTTTGCGGATCTGTTGTTGCTAAAATAAATATAACGTTCTTTGGAGGTTCTTCTAAAGTTTTTAAAAATGCATTAACAGCACCAGTAGATAACATATGAACCTCATCCATTATGTAAACTTTAAATCTAGCCTCTTGAGGAGGATACTTTACGTCATCTATAATATCTCTAATTTTATCAACACCATTATTAGAAGCTGCATCTAATTCAGTAACATCAATTGCTAAACCTTCATTTATTTTTCTACACATTTCACATTCATTACATGGCTCTCCATCTTTTAAATCTAAGCAATTTAAAGCTTTAGCAAATACTTTAGCTGTTGTTGTTTTTCCTGTTCCTCTTGTTCCACAAAAAAGATATGCATGAGCAATTCTGTCATTTAATATTTGGTTTTTAACTGTTGTTGTTATATGTTCTTGACCAACAATATCATAAAAATTTTGTGGTCTCCATTCTCTATATAAAGCTGTATATCCCATAAAATCATTCCTTAAATTTAATTATTTACTTATATTATAAACTAAAGCTGAGAATTAATGAAGGATTGAAAGTTTTAATTTTGAATCCTTCATATTTATTTTTTCAACATGCAAGTCACGCAACAAAAACTTGCATCTTATTTTGTTAATATTACCTTCACATTTTAATTTACAAATGCTGTAATTATTTTTCGTTAAATTTTAGACAATCATTCGTCTTTTGTTATTATATTCAAATTATACATAATATTTACTTATAAAAACCAATAAGTATTTATAATATATTTTTACCTTTAACCTTTAATTATATATACAATCTTATTTTATAATTATTATAATATTAATTCCTTTATTAGTAAAATTTAAAATTTATTTACTTTATAGTGTATTTATCTCTATATCTTTAAATTGCAAAAAGAACCCAAGATAAACTTGAGTTCCTAAATAATTTCTATATTATTTTTTATATAAATTTATTTTCATTACACAGAATCTATTTCTCACATAAATTATCACTATATTCTTTTGATTCCTTAAGTCCTAATCCAGTATGTTCTCTATATCTTTTAATAGCTTTTATTTTTCCTCTTCTTTCTAAAATAATATCCTTAGTTCATCATCAATATTAGAATAATTTTCTATTCCTTAATGCTTAATTACTTTATCTAACTTTTTATTTATTTGTATTACTTCTTCTCTCAATTGTGAAACATAAGTCATTAACGATGCAATAATTACTAATAAAATACAAGTCATAATATCCCCCATATTTATCACCTCTCTTTAAATTTTCACATTTAAAATACCCATATATAATTATACGCCTATTTCCATATTGTGTAATTTAAATGCTGTAATTTATTTTTTATATAACTTTCCTTATGATATAATATACCTGTTCATCCCATGGGGTGAAATTAAGATATAGAGGTGAACCTATGACAACAAATTTTATATCAAAGGCAGATAAGTTATTTAAAGAGACATTAAATGATATTCTTACAAATGGAGTAAGCACAGAAGGTCATAAAGTAAGGCCTAAATATAAAGATGGCACTCCAGCACACACAATATATATAAATCAAGTTGTAGAAAAGTACGATATATCTAAAGGTGAATTCCCTGTTACTACACTAAGACCAGTTGCATGGAAATCAGCAATAAAGGAAATTCTATGGATATATCAAAAAGCTTCAAATGAACTATCAGTGCTAGAAGAAATGGGCATCACTTGGTGGGGCGATTGGGAAGTTAATGGTACAGGAACAATTGGTCAAAGATATGGTGCTACTGTAAAAAAATATGATTTGATGAACAAATTGTTAAATGGCTTAAAAAATGAGCCATATACTAGAAGACATATTATAGATTTATATCAATATGCAGACTTCGAAGAAACACCAGGTTTAAATCCTTGCGCCTTTCTTACTGTTTGGTCTGTTAGAGATGAATATCTAGATATGACCCTTACTCAGCGTTATTAGAGCGCCTGTATATAGTAATACATACAGCAAACCTATCTAAACAGGGAAACTCTTAATATTAAGACAATCCTGTGCTAAAATGCCTATTCTTCTTTAAAAAGGAGATTAATAAAAAATGAATTACATTTATGAAATCAGAAATATAATAACTAATAAAAGATATATAGGAAGAACTAATAATCCTAGGAAAAGAAAGACATTTTCAAGATTTAAGAAAAGGCATTCATCATTGTTATTATTTGCAAAGAAGTTATCATAAGTATAATGAAGAAAATTTTATATTTACAATATTACATGAGATAAAAGATTTCAAGGAAGTATGTGAATTAGAGCTATCTTATCTAAATTCAGATGAAGCGCTATATAACATAAGCAAAGAATCGTCAGGTGGAGATCTTATTTCTTATCATCCGAATAGAGATAAAATAGTAGAGAAAATGAGGAATTCAAGCAAAAATATTTGGGCGAACCTATCAGAAAAAGAAAGATTAGAGCGTATAGAAAAAGTAAAGGGAGAGAATAATCCCAACTTTAAAAATAGGGGCAAAAATAGTCCTCTATATGGAATTCCTCTTTCCGAAGAACATAGCAAAAAAATAAGTGAAGCTAATAAAGGTAAGAAATTATCAGAGGAAACAAGAAATAAGATTAGTGAGATAAATAGAGGTAGGACTCCATGGAATAAGGGAATTCAACTTGGCCCATTATCTCCAGAAACAAAAGCTAGACTTAGTAAGGTATTAACAGGAAGAGAATGTTTAGAAGAACAGAAGCCTATAGTATGTGAAGGATATTATTTTAGAAGTATAAGACTAGCTGCAAAAACTTATAACGTAACATCTACTGCAATAATAACAAGAATTAAATCCAAAACTAATAAATTCAGTGAATTTTATTATTTCGATAAGACTCATGATAATATTAATAATTATACTATATATGAAAATGAATGTAACTTTAATTCAAATCTTATAGGCATTACAAAAGAAAAAAAAGTATATTGTGAAGGGGTAATACTTACTGTGCAAGAAGCTTTAAGTAAATATAATATGAAAAGTTCAAATGCACTAAAATATAGATGTGATTCAAAAAAAGAAAAATGGAAAGATTTTTATTATATAAATCAATAAGAATATGCATAAATGCCAAACGACTATCGAAAACATTTGAATTAAGAAATATAATTCAAAGAAGTGAGTAGAGTAGAGCCTAATGTTATGAGGTAAGGCAATGAGTGAATAAGACCTTTTAAATCGAAACGATAGGGTTCTTAAAAACGGTAAAAGTTTTTAAGAATATGATATAGTCTAAACTATATAGCGATATATAGAAGTTCATAAGAGAACTGTATAAGTAGAAGCGAGCTTATATGAATATTTTGTCAAGCGATTATTGCGTTGCAGGCCATGTTAATAAAATTCAATATGTTTCATTAATGATGATGGTAGCAAGGCATGTTGGTTTAAAACCTGGAGTGTTTATGCACGTTGTTGATAATCTACATATTTATGATAGGCATGTAGAACAAGCAAAAGAATTAATAGCAAGAACTCCTAGTAATAAACAACCTAAATTAATTCTTAAAGACGGTAAAACAAATTTCTATGATTTTACTATTGATGACTTTGAAATGGTAGATTATGAACCTGTTAAACCACAATTAAAATTCGAATTGGGGATATAATTATGATTAGTTTAATAGTAGCTATGGATAAAAATAGAGGAATAGGTAATGGAAATAAACTCCTTGCTCATATTTCTGAAGACTTAAGATATTTTAAAAAAGTAACTGATGGTCATACAATTGTAATGGGCTATAACACATATATGTCATTACCTAAAAGACCATTACCTAATAGAAGAAATATTGTTCTTACTACAAAAGACATAAAATTAGAAGATGCTATAGTAGTTAATTCTATTGAAGAATTATTAAAATTATTAAATTCTAAAGAAGAAACTTTTATATGTGGTGGTGCTAGCATATATAATCAACTGCTTCCATATGCAGATAAACTTTATATTACTCATATTTTTGATGAATTTGAAGCTGATACATATTTCCCGGAAATTACAGATGAATGGGAAATATCAGAAAGTATTTGCCACAAAGAAAATATAAACCATAAGCATCCTCATATATTTACGATTTATACAAAAAAAGATTAATAAAGTAAATCATGGTTTATTAAGTCAGTAATTTGTAATATATATTTGTTTAGTTAGCACATAGATAACATCTTTAAATAATAAAGAAAACGAGGGTATTCCATAAGGAATGCCCTCGCTTTCTTTGTCCTATTGTATGTTAATCCTATTGAAGAGTAACCTTTAATTAAATAAATATTCTATGTAATAATTAAACATTTATTTTCTGCGCTTTACATTAAAAAAACCCTTCTTTTGGTTAGAAAGGCCTAAAAATTAAAACCGTGCACCTAGCTTCGACAGTAATCTATAGGCGTTACTATGTAGTTAGCTCTGACAAGATTGATCCATATCACACGCAGTAATCGCTTATCGCTGCTTCCTTCCGGACCTGACGAGGTTCACGCACTTACGTCGTATGGGACCTTGCCATCAACACCACTTGCATAGGCAGACCCTACAGATTAAAGCCTAGGCTAGGAATTCAACCCCGCTATAGCGGATTGCGGGTTACAGGGCACCGCTGACTCCCCATCTAGCACGGCTATGGCGGAGAGAAGGGGATTTGAACCCCTGATAGAGTTTCCCCTATACACGCTTTCCAGGCGTGCTCCTTCGACCACTCGGACATCTCTCCATAAAATAATATATAGCTATTTAATTTTAACTACTGCTATATATTATCACATACTAATTCATATTGCAACATTTAAAACTTCTATGTAACTATAATACCTAAACAGCCTTATTTTTCTTATTTATCCAAACAATTAAAACTATACCTAGTAGTACTCCAAGTAAGCTTATCATTTGAGCTGTTCTTAGTCCCATAAACATTAAACTATCAGTTCTTAATCCTTCTATAAAGAATCTTCCTATTGAATATAAAATCATATATCCACCAAGAACTATACCGTCTTTTGCTTCCTTTTTCTTATAAACAATATAAACTAAAATTGCACAAACTAAAAGGTTCCATATTGATTCATATAAAAATGTTGGATGATAATAAACTCCATTAATATACATACCCTTTTGAATAAATTCCGGGAACTTACTTATAAATTCTTTAGATACTGGACCTCCATGCGCTTCTTGATTCATGAAGTTACCCCATCTCCCAATTGCTTGAGCTAGTATAACTCCTGGCATTATAACATCTACATATCTTAAGAAGTTTATTTTTCTATATCTTGCAAATATGAAACCTGCTAATAACGCAGCTATAACTCCTCCATGTATTGCCATTCCACCATTTCTTATGTTAATTACATCCATAAATGAATGGTAATTTTTATATTCAAAAGCTACATAATATAATCTTGCTCCAATAATTGATATTGGAAAAGTTATTAAAAATGCATCTATTATTGTATCATAATCTAATTTTTTCTTCTTAGCCAACATATATATTAATAACATAGCAGCTAATACTCCAAGTGATATTATTATTCCATACCACCTTATTTCTAAACCAAATAATTCAAAAGCTACTGGATTCATTTTATTTCCTCCTCTTATAGTTATTACTTTAATTATATAACTTTATAGATAATTATACCAAATAAATATGTACTATTTATAAAGGAATACATAATTCCTAATTTTTATTCCTTTGTTTTAAGAAAAATGAAGTTAATAAATAACTACATTCCTGATTGTAGCACCACCTAACATCTACATGCCAATTAAATATATTATAGTCTATTAAATTTATAGTAGAGCCACAGGCACCCATATCTTTATTAAAAGTGCCTATAAATAACTTTGAAATTCTGCTTTGTGCTATTGCTGCTGCACACATCGGACAAGGCTCCAAAGTTACATACATCTCGCAACCTGATAACCTCCAATTATTTAACTTTTTGCAAGCATCTTCTATTGCTAATATTTCTGCATGTGCTGTTGGTAACTTTAAACTTTCCTTCAAGTTATGTTGACTTGCTATAACTTCTCCATCTTTAACTATAACTACACCTACTGGAACTTCTCCTTTGTTATATGCACTTTTAGCTTCTTCTATTGCTAAATTCATATAATCCATAAAATACAACCTCTTATTAAGAATCTATCATTTTAAATAAAAATGGAGAACTTAATTTTATATAGTTCTCCATTTTATTTTTAAATTAAGTGTATATTCTAACTTTCTTAATTCTATTTTTATCTACTTCTTCAACTACAAACCTAATATTATTAAGCTTAACTTCCTCTGATTTCTCAGGAAATCTTCCTAATTCACCAATTACTAGTCCTCCTACAGAATCAAACTCCTCTGATTCCATTGTAACCCCTATTAAATCACCTATATGATCTAATCTTGCACTTCCATCAACTATATATTCATCTTCTTTAACAACTACTATATCGTTATCTTCTTCGTCATCATACTCGTCTTCAATTTCTCCAACCACTTCTTCAATTAAGTCTTCTATAGTAACTATACCAACATTTCCGCCATATTCATCTAATACAACAGCCATGTGGTTTCTAGTTTTTTTCATTTCATTAAACAGCTCTGTAATTTTCTTAAATTCAAAAGTATAGTAAGCATCTCTCATATAATCAGAGATTTTAAAATTCTCCTTACTTTGAGAAGCTATTATTAAGTCTTTTACATTTAATATTCCTATAACATCATCTATATTCTGATTATAAACTGGTATTCTTGAGAATTGTTCAGTTTTAATAATATTTATAACTTCATCATAGGTAGCATTTATATCTACTGCTACTACATCAACTCTTTGAACCATAACATCCTTAACTTGAGAATCTGCAAATTCGAAAACATTAAATATCATTTCTTTTTCTACATCCTCAAGTACTCCTTCTTCTTCACTAACACCTACCATAGTCTTTAGTTCTTCTTCTGTTATAAATGGTTCTGTTGCCTTTGGATCACCACCTAAAAGTCTTATAAATAAGCTAGATATAGCTGTAAATATAGCTATAAATGGCCTAAATATTTTAACTGCAATATTTATAGGCTTACTAACCTTTAAAGCAACACTTTCTGATTTTTGTTTTGCTATAGATTTTGGAGTTATTTCACCAAATATAAGAACTAATATAGTCATCACTATAGTTACAACTCCTACTGCCCCTTCTCCAAAAGCTTTAACAGCAACAGATGTTGCAAGTGCAGATGCTCCTATATTAACTATATTATTACCTATTAGTATTGCTCCTAATAGCCTACTTGGATCTTCAGCAAGCTTCTCAACTAGCTTTGCTCCCTTAACTCCCTCTTCTACCATATGTCTTATTCTAATTTTACTTAGTGCCATTAAGGCTGTTTCTGACATAGAGAAAAATCCTGACATCAACAATAATATTATTAATAATACTATCTGCCACGTATAACTCTCCAAATTTATTCACACTCCTAAATTAAATATTTTTTATTTTATATTATATCATATCTTAAAATTAATATATTAATTTTAAGATAAAATTTAAGTAATAATTCTATAATATATAATATTTACCACAACACATTTATATAATTAAATTTTATAAATTATCTAGTTATCATTTTTCATATATAGGTAAAACATTATCGCTAAGTTATTTTCAAATTTACTTAGTTATGTATCTCTATTGTAGTTACCTTATCTTTTTCTTGGTAACTACATCTTTTGTGGTTACTTTATTATATTTCTTAGTAACTACATAACTTGTAGTTACTCTAATTCATTTATCGGTAACTACACTATATCAATAAACTCTATAAAATATATAATTCCTTAATCTTTTTAATTATATTTTAGTACTTAAAAAAACATAAAACCCTCAAGCCTAATAAAATTAAAGCTTGAGGGTTTTATGTGGTATCCCCAACAGGGATCGAACCTGTATCTGTCCCTTAGGAGGGGACTGTTCTATCCATTGAACTATGGAGACATAAACATCAAGTAAATTGTATAATAATATTAAACACATGTCAATATTATCCTACTTCTATAATATCATCCATAGCAATTATTTATTCTTCCATTCTTTTAATTATTACATTGTTTGGCTTTATGATAAAATCCATAGAAACCTCTCTAAGCTTAGATTTTATCTTCATTTTAACTGATAAAGACACTTCATATATTTTCCCACATCCATCTAATGATTTTATTTCATCAATATCAATTATCTCACATTTATCAATACAGTACCTTATATTATTCCCATATGCAACGCACAATTGATTTTCTATATATGGATTTAAAAGATTAAGTATAATACCTTCTTCCATTCTAATTTTAAAATTTTTTTTCCTAAGTAATTGAGACCTTGTTTTTCCCATTAGCCTACTTTCTTCTGGAGATTTAAGGTCACATTCATCGTAATCATCTTCTATATACTTATAATTTTTTAATTTTCCCCAATGCTCAACTTTATAAAATTCATCAAATCTTGAATTAAACTTTATAAATATATCTGATTCATCTAATTTATTATGTTTTTTTATTAATCCTAAATCTCCCTGTCTTATAGCAGTAATTACTAATGGTAGAACATCTCTAAATATTCTATTTCTTTGTAATACCTTATTTTTATCTCTTTCATTCCCATCTACACTTAACTCGATACACAAAATATACTTATTACCATTTTCGCACCACTTACCATATATTTCATCTCTTTTATCAGTTACACAACTTTTATCATACGTTTTAGCAACTATTACCAATATATTGCCTGCCTCATCTGAATGAGTAACTGTATAATTACGTGGAATTATTGGGCCCTCCTTAGATATCCCATCTTTAAAATCAAATATAAGTTTACTCGGTTCTAGTTTATCCAAACCTCTCACCTCTAAAATACTTTTTATTACTTACTATATGTTTGATATAATTATATAGTTACTTAGATTATAAATTATACTTTTTATACACATATTTAGTGATATATTTTTCAAAAATTTCATCACAACTAGTATTAATACCTATTAAGGTCCTACCGTTTCGTTAGACCCTTAAATATCAAGAAATACCACTTTAAAAGTTATCTATTTATTTACTTTTATATGTAGTAACTTTGTTATATACTTTATTTATGGAATTTTTAATAAATTATTGAAAGGATTTGATTGCATGCTTAGATCTATTGCTTGGTATATAGTTTTCTTCATAGGTTTACTGCTTAGTATACCTAGTATGATAAGAACTAAAAGGCTTGATAAAAAAGGTCTTGAAGATAAAAAGGACCAACTTGTTTATAAGGCGACTACAGCTTGGGCTAATAGTCTTTTAAAAGTTGCTGGAGTTAAAGTTACAGTTCATGGACTAGAAAATCTTCCTGAAGATCAAAATGTATTATTTATAGGAAATCACCAAGGAAATTTTGATATACCAATATATATTACTAAAATTCCTGGAGTAAAAGGATTTGTATCCAAAATAGAAGTAAAGAAAATCCCCGGAGTAAGTACATGGATGGAGTACATGCATTGTATCTTTATGGATAGAAGTAACCTAAGAAAAGCTGGAGAAGCTATAATTCAAGGTGTTAAGGTATTAAAAAACGGTCATTCCCTAGTTATATTTCCAGAAGGAACAAGAAGTAAAGGTGATAAGATGGGTGAATTTAAAGCAGGTAGTTTTAAGTTAGCTACAAAATCTAAAGTACCTATAATACCTGTTACAATGAGCGGATCTTATAAAATAATGGAATCTAGCAAGAAAAAATGGATTGTACAACCTGCTCACGTAGATTTATATATCCACCCAGCTATAGAAACAGCTAATTTAACTAAAGAAGAACAGGATGCTTTGCCTAAAAAAGTTTATGAAATAATACAAAGTAAATTACCTCATTAAAAATGAAGGAATTAAAAAATAGAAAAATATAAAGATAATTCAACTTTTCTGAATTATGAATATATAAAAATTAATAAAAAAGATAGCAGATAGATTATGGAAAACAAATCTATCTGCTATCTTTCTTGCTAAAGGTACAAAACACTTTTTATTTAAAAATCATCTGCAAATTTTTTTCTTAACTGCCTCACTTTTCCCTTTTTACTATTAATTTAAGCGATAAATATAAGTTGTCAAAGATAAATAGAATATTTGGAATGAGCATATAGTTAGCCACGGAATATATCTATTTCTCTTTTCGATTATATTACACTACTAATTCATTTTCTGCTATTACATTTTTAATCCATTTTCCAGATCTCAACCTACTTCTTTCAAAGCAAACTTTAATAAATTCCTCTATACATATTAAGAAATATACAAAAGTTATTGGCAATTTAAAAATTATAGTTGCTAAAAATGCCATTGGAACGGCATAAAACCAAACTGTTCCTAATTGAACTAATGTAGAATAAAGTGTATCTCCACCACCTCTAAATATTCCTACAATCATAACTACATTATAAGATCTTATAGGACATATTAAAGCCATTATTCTTAAAACTTCTACTGTATCCTTAAATGTCCCTGCTTCTACATTAAAAGGCCTAACTATTTGAGGAGCTAAATTCCATACTAAAACACCTATTATTAATCCAAGCATTGGTGCGACTTTTCCTATTTTATGTGAGTAATCGACTGCTATATCTTCTTCGTTTGCACCTATCTTGTTACCAACCATAATTGCAGCAGCAGAGGCTAATCCTATACACAATACCATAAACATATTATTTAATGTAGTTGCAATTTGCATTGTAGCTACAGCACTTGTACCTATTTGTGCATAAGCAATTGAATATGCAGTCATCCCTAATGACCACAACAATTCATTTGCTATAACAGCTGTTGATGTATTAAAATACACTTTTACAAAATCTATATCAAAAGCAAATAACTCTTTAATATTTGCTGATATAATATTCTTTTTGCCATATATCATAATAATTATATAAATCATTTCTATAGTACGCGCTATGGTTGTAGCTAACGCAGCTCCTGCTACTCCCATAGGTTTTACCCCTAAGTTTCCAAAAATAAATACCCAGTTTAAAAATGCATTGCTTAACACTCCAATTAAGCTTGCATACATTGGTACCTTTGGTTGCTCTGAACTCCTAAGAGCTGAAGAAAGTGCTTGTGTAAAATTAGTAAATATAAAGCTTATTGCAATAATTCTTAAATATTGAACTCCCAATTCTATAACTTGAAAATCTCTTGATAAAACCTTCATTATTGGCTCTGCCATAATAAATGCAGCTCCTCCAAATATTAATGAAGCTAAAAATCCAATAGTAATATCTAATCCTAGTACCTTTCTAATATTAACTACATCTTTTCTTCCCCAATATTGAGACATAAATACACTTGCTCCTGCATTTATACCTGAAATACATAACATAAAAATAAAGAAGTATTGATTTGCAAGCCCTACAGCGGCAATAGCTTCTTCTCCTAGTCTACCGACCATCAAATTATCCACAAGATTTAATGATGAAGTAACAAAATTTTGCAGTGTTATCGGTAATGCTAGTGTAAGCATTGTACTTATAAACATCTTATCTTTTAGTATCTTTTTCATCTAACTCCTCCCACTTTAGTTAATTTAATTATTTGCATAAAAAAAAGCACATGGGTAGTCTGCCGCCCATCTGCTCTTTTAACACTTAAATTTTCTCTAGTTATTTTCTAATAATTATTAAAATTTGTCAACATTATTCTTCAAAGTTATCCACAATTGTAGATATATCATTCTTATAATATTCATATCTCTTTCCTGACTTTGCTATCTTGAAAAAACCTAATGTTACTAAATAATTCAAATCACTTCTAGCAGTTTCATATGAAATATCCAGTTTATTTTTATAGTTTTCTATTGTTACAGTATTAATTTTAGATGATAAAATACTGTTAATAAATTTAATTTGTCTTTCTTCTAATTTTATATTATTTCTTTCAATTAACTCTTTCAATATTTTCTTACCAAATTTATAATTTAACTCACTATTTAAAGCTTCAATTGCATCTCTTAATATACCTATGTAAAATCTTATAAAGTAAGTTATATCACCATTTGAAGCTATACTATTTTCAATTGCCGCATTATATTTTTTTAATTTTGAATTTATTAACGTTGATACTGAACAATATTTTATAACTTCATATCCATTAACTAATAGATATTTATATGATAAAAGTTCTGAAAATATAGAATTATATCTTTTAAATGGCTTATTAACTATTATGTATAAATATATTGTTGCAGCTACTATTAATACACTTTTCTCACCATTTTCATTTATTAAGGAAATTAATGTTTTTATGTTATCTGCATTTAATTCATCTCTACTAATGCCTTGTATATTATTCTTATTATCCTTTTTGCCTTTTCCATCAATAATACTATACAAATTCAATATAAACTCTTCGTCAATTTTACAGTCATTATTAATAGCTAATTTCAAATTCTTTAATATTTCATCCGAAATAACTATACTATCTAAATTATCTAACCCTAGTAATTCCAACTCTTCCGCTGAATTATTTAACTTCTCCCTTATCTTTTGAGATATATAATTAAATACCCCCAAATTATTTGCTTCATCTATAAACTCAGTATTACAAATAATATCTTCCGTATTGTTAAACCAGTAATTTACAAGCGGTTCAAAATTAGAACGACTCTCCATAGACATTTTTATTCTATCTTCTTCGACCATTTTCCATATTTCTTCCAGTTCTTCTTTGTCGAATATTCTTCTTGAAATTTGCTTTTTGCTAAAATATAAATTTTTAAAATCTTGAATAAGTTGCGTATCCATATTTATCTCCTTACATATTTACTAAATATATACTATTTAATTCCTAAATTAATTTATATTTATAAACAATTTATATACTATGTTTTACACTATTATTTTACTTCGCAATTATATATTAAAATACTTATTCTTATATTACAAGAATATTATTTATAAATAAAAAAAGGGAGAGACAAATTCACTCCCATAATATGTAAATATAAATTTCCTATATATTCCTTTCGGCTTTCTATCGGATTATATTATTTTCTTCAAATTTAATAAGCTTTTCTTGAATATCTGTATGGTTTCCTGCATATCCTAACAACCTCCCACTTTTACCAGCTACTCTATGACATGGAATTACTATAGGAATAGGATTTGCTCTATTAGCTTGACCTATTGCCCTTACAGCTTTTTCATTTCCAATAGAACTAGCTATATAGCTATAGCTTTTCACTTCTCCATATGGAATTTTTATTAATTCCTTCCATACTAGTTTTCTAAATTCAGTTCCTTCTATATCAAGCTTTAAGTCAAAGTTTCTTCTTTTTCCAGTAAAATACTCATTTAATTGAGTAATTACATCTAAGCATATATTTTTATCTTCTATTAAGTTATTTTTTTTCTTAAATTTGATCCACTCTTCTTCTATTAATTCAATCATTCTTAATCCTTTTACACTCTTCACAATATATATAGGTCCTATTATGCTATCTATTTCATAAAAATATAATTTTTCTCTATTATTTTCCATATTACACCTTCTCTCAAACGTTTACTTATCGCTTTTTCAATATTTATTACAAAATAACTTATTTTACTAGTAAATAATACGAGCATATTTTTGAATTATAGTGTATACTGAGTTAGTTAAGAAAAAATACTATATAGTTATAGTAAAATTTAACAATACTAAAAATCATATTATATTTTTTTATGATTTAAGGAATGTTAAATCATATAACTAATATAAAATCAAAAAATATATATTATATTTAATTATAAATTATTTTAAATACTAAAAGAAAGAGGATTTTGAATGAACGAAATAAAATTTAGTAACTTAGGGCTTAAGGATACCCTTTTGAAATCTATTAATGATTTAGGTTTTGAAAAACCATCACAAATACAAGCTGAGGCAATACCTGTAGCTATACAAGGATACGATCTTATAGGTCAAGCTCAAACTGGTACTGGTAAAACTGCTGCTTTTGGATGTGGAATTATTAATCATATTTCTAAGAAAAGTGGACTTAGCGCTATAATTTTAGCTCCAACAAGAGAACTAGCTATACAAGTTAATGATGAGCTAAAAAGATTATCAAAATATGATGAGTTAACAATACTACCTGTTTACGGTGGAGATCCAATAACAAACCAAATAAGAGCATTAAAAAGAAATGTTAATATTGTAGTTGGTACTCCTGGTAGAGTTTTAGATCATATAAAAAGAGGAACTATAAAGCTGGATGCAATTAAATTCTTAGTTTTAGATGAAGCTGATGAAATGTTAAACATGGGCTTTATAGATGACTTGGAAGATATAATAAAGCAATTACCAAGTGAAAGACAAACTTTATTATTCTCAGCAACTATGCCTGAACAAATAAGAAAATTAGCTAAGAGATATATGAAGCCTGATGCAAAACATATATCTATAAAGAAAACTTCTATGACCGTGTCTAAGATAACTCAAAACTTCTTTGAAGTATCTCATAAGACAAGATTTGAAGCACTTTGTAGAGTTTTAGATTTCGATACTCCATCATCTGCAATTATATTCTGTAGAACTAAGAAGGGTGTAGATGAATTAGTTGAAGGTATGCAATCAAGAGGATATGTTGTTGAAGGTATGCACGGAGATATGTCCCAAGCACATAGATTAAGAACATTAAAGAAATTTAAAGAAGGTTCTTTAAATTACTTAGTTGCAACAGATGTAGCTGCAAGAGGTATAGATGTTGAAGGGATAACACACGTTATAAACTATGATTTACCTCAAGACGTTGAAAGCTATGTTCATAGAATAGGTAGAACTGGAAGAGCAAATAGAGAAGGTATCGCTTACTCATTAGTTTCTCCAAAAGAATATTCAATGTTAAAACAAATAAAATCAGTAACTAAGAGTGATATAACTAGAAAAAATATCCCAACAGTTAATGATATATTTAACAGTAAATCAAAATCAATATTAGAAGATGTAACTAATACTATTAATGATTCTGATTACTCAAAGTTTATTCCAGTAGCAACAGAATTAACTCAAAAGTATGATTCTGTAGAGATTATTGCTGCTTTAATAAAAAATAAATTCAATGATGATTTATTAGAAACTTATACATCTGATGTTTTAGAAGCTCCTAAATCAGAAGATATACGCTTATTCTTATCAATAGGAAGAAGAGATGGAATAAATCCTAAAACTCTAGTTAACTTTATTAAAGATACAGCTAGAATAAAGGCTTCTTCAATAGGTGATATAGATATATTAGAAAACTTCTCATTTGTTAATATAGCTCCAGATGTTAAGGATAAGGTTCTTGATAAATGTATAGGTGTTAGGCTTAATAAGAGAAAAGTAAACATCGAAGTCGCAAATAAAAATAGAAAAAGAAAATAATTAAATAAAAATAAGGCTATTTTAAGCTTGAGGTAAGCGTTAAATAGCCTTTTGTGTTATTTACATTTCTTTTTTATTCCTTCATAAAGATATTTTATATATTCTATATCCTTACCTTCTTTTTCAAGAATACTTATTCTATCCTCTACTCTCTTAATAGTTTCCTTAGCTTCATCAAAATCTTTTTGATTTATACATGCACTTGTATATTCTAATAAATAATCTATCTTTAATACTAATTCTGCTAAATCCTCTCTATCTTCATTTACTAAATCTACTAATAAGGAATATATTTTAGGAGATGTGTCCTTTCTTACACTACTTAGTAAATCATTATTTTTACTAGTTTTTCTTTTCATATCATCACCTCTATCTATAAATGTATAACTCTTTTATATTTTTTTATTATTTATAATAATTTATATCATATTTTAATAATATACCCAATACATTTTTAAATATAAAGGAATTTTAGGAGGTTTATATTAATGCAAAAATACATTTGTGTACCTTGTACTTATGTTTATGATCCAGAATATGGCGACCCAGAAAACGGAATAGATCCAGATACAGCCTTTGAAGATTTACCTGATGATTGGGTTTGCCCAGTTTGTGGTGCTTCCAAAGATGAGTTTGAGCCTTTAGATGAATAAATCATAATAAAAAACAGTCTTAAAGACTGTTTTTTATGTTCTCTTAACCAAATCAAATTTAAACCTATCTATATATAATACTGTATCAGTAGATAAATTAGCAGTATTATTAACTATCTTATCTATTTCTTTTAATGTATCACTAATATCTTTTTCATTTTTAACATTTTCATATGCTAGACTTCCTAAATGAGCTAACTTATTCTTTACTTTATTGTCAAAGTTTAAAAGTGGTATTCTTGATACATATCCTGATGTTATCATATTACTTCTATTTAAAACACCTCTAACTAAATAAGTAACTAAAGTAGAGTTTAAATACGCTAGTAACCAAAATATATCTTTATCTTCGCATATAATGCAAGTATTTACACCAAAAGTGCTTTCCTTAGGTAGCTTGCAAGCTGTAAATTGTACTCCCATTGAAGAGCAAATTATTCCCGTTTTATATAAAAGCTCTTTATTTCTTACTATAAAATTAGGAATACTTTTAGATATATTCATAAAATCTTTATTTATATACATGATTTTATTTGTATAGTATCTATCTCTACCTGGATTCTTATAAAACGGAACTATATATGGCTCCTTCTTTT
Organism: Clostridium sp. D46t1_190503_E9; assembly: GCF_015555225.1. Taxonomy (NCBI): domain Bacteria; kingdom Bacillati; phylum Bacillota; class Clostridia; order Eubacteriales; family Clostridiaceae; genus Clostridium; species Clostridium sp. D46t1_190503_E9. The sequence goes on along the minus strand of NZ_JADNKB010000015.1, from coordinate 33,713 downwards.
CTTTTGAAAGATACAATCTATCATTTCCTGTTGATATTCCAGTTATACACTTAAATTGTTCTCCTAGCCTATAAAGCTTAAATAAATCTTTAATCTCATTTGGACATTCTAAGATAAATTCACTGTTATCTATGATATTATTTAACACTATATCCTTTAATTTATATAAATGATTTTCATCTGCTTTTAAAATACTAACTAACTCTTCTCGACTTCTGCATCTATTATTTATGATTATATTTCCTTGATAATTTAATCCCTTTTGTAATATAACTATACTAGTTCTTACTTCCGCTCCTTGCTCTAAAAACAAGTCAGTTGGACACATAGTTATTTCATGTATAGAGCACGTATTCAATATTTTCTTTCTTAGCCCCTCATAGCTTTTAGACGTTAAAAATGAATCATGTGTTATTATTCCTATTACAGCTCCATCCTTAGCCATATCCATTATAGCTGAAATAAAAATTCCATACATATTATGAACACCTACATCATTGAAATATTTCTTTAATTCTTTTTTATTATCTCTTATATATTGAACTTCATGACAATTATAAGGTGGATTTAAAACATAATAATCATAATTTAAATTTTTTATTTGATTATTTGAATTAATAAATTCATAATAATATTTTATAAAATCTGTATTTTCAAAATTACAGTTATATTCTTCTTTATATTTAATGATATCTATACCATAAGTTTCTATGTTAAACTTATTGAAAGGATTAAGCATTTCTTCTCTTCCACAACATGGATCGAAAACACTCTTACCATTATTTTTTACATCTATTACTCGCCTTGTAATATAATCACATATAAAACTTGGAGTTGAATAATAACCTATTTGTCTTTTATCTATAGATAAATCATCTATTATTTTTTCCTTTAATACTTTTTCTTTTCTTCCCATAAACGCTTTCTCCAAATTTAATTTTAGATACTATATTACAAAACAAAACTTTTAATTTATATAGTCCCATAACTTATAATAGTATTATAACAATCCAAATAGCATATTTGAATTTAAATAATATATTTTACTTATTTAATAAACTATCAAAATTATTAGCACTTAAAACTAAAATATCACCCTTATTTATGACGGTAGATCCCTTCGGAACTATAACATCATCTCCACGCTTTATCATTACTATTAATACATCTTCGGGGATATCAGAATCCATGATACTCTTATCAACCCACTTGCTATCCTCATATATATTAACTTCTAAAAGCTTTGTACTTTTATCTTCTTTATAATCATTGAATGTTTTTAATACTGGTACACTGTCATCAACTAAATCTAGCTTTTGCGCTACTTTTGGTATTAATGTCCCTTGTATAGCTACTGAGAATAATGCTATAAAGAACATTATATGGAATATATCATTTTGTATATTAACTCCATAAGTCATAGAGAATATAGCAAAAACTATTGATGCAGCTCCTCTAAGTCCAACCCATGATATGAATATCTTTTCCTTAACAGAATAATTGAACTTACTTAAAATTATAAATGTGGCTAATGGTCTTGCTATTAATATCATAAATAATGATATTGCTATAGATATACCAACTACTTGTGGTAATTTAGATGGGAATGATAAAAGCCCTAAAATAAAGAATAAAGCAATTTGCATTATCCATGACACTCCATCAAAGAAATGGAATAAACTCTTCTTATGAGGTATCTTACTATTACCAATTATAATCCCTGCCATATATACGCTTAGATATCCATTTCCTCCAAGCCATTCACTTACTGCATATGATAATATAGCAATAGCAGTTATAAATATTGTATAGAAACCTTCTATTTCAAAATTAGCACGCCTAATTATATAGACAGCTCCTTTAGCTAATATACTTCCTATTAATATTCCAAATAATATTTGCTTTATTACCATTGGAACAATAGAACCTACCGCTGTGCTAGACATAAATGTTAAAACTATAAGCGTTAACATATATGCAATAGGGTCATTACTGCCACTTTCTATCTCTAATAAGGGTGCAAGTGATCCCTTTAAATTAAGCTTCTGAGAACGTAGTATTGAGAATACTGATGCTGCATCAGTTGATCCAACAACAGATCCTATAAGTAACCCTTCTAATAAACTTGTACCTAATATATAATAACAAAATAACCCTGTAAGCCCTGCTGTAATTATAACGCCTAAGGTCGACATTAATATAGATGGAACAGCTGATTCTTTAGCCATTTTCCAATTGGTACCGAATCCCCCATAAAACATTATAAACACTAATCCTAACGAACATAGTTTACTAGTTAATTCATAATCATCAAAATATATTCCTACAATTCCATCAGATCCAAATAGCATCCCTAACACTATAAAAATTAAAAGCATTGGAACTCCAAATTTGTATAAAATCTTACTGGATGTTATGCAAATTAATAATATTAACCCGCATATAATCATTAATTCAACCATATTACCTCCTTTAAGATATTTATTTTACTCTTTAATTATACACTAAAATTTATAACTATTCTAATTGACTAGCTTTTGTTCATCTTTATAAAAAATTTTAATGGATAATTATATATTACTAAATATTATATGAATTCATTTTTCCAATTGTATAAACTCAATTCATAAAAAATGAACTTACTAATAATTTATATTAAAAGTAAGTCCATTATATTTAATTATTTTTTATTCCTAATTTATTCTAATTGTTTCTCCTGGATATATTAAATTTGGATCGCTTATATTGTTTATTTTTGCTAAGTGTTCCCATGTTGTTCCGTATCTTTGTGCTATTTCTGATAAAGTGTCTCCCTCTTTTACTATATAACTTTTTACTGAATTATTTGATGATCCATTGCTTATTACTATTGTTTCTCCTGGGTATATTAAATTTGGGTCACTTATATTATTTATCTGTGCTAGCCTCTCAGCTGTTGTTCCATACATTTGTGCTATTCCTGATAGAGTATCTCCATCCTTTACTATATAAGTTATCCTTGTCCCTCCTGATGTGCTTCCTGCTGAACTACCTGAACCAATCTTTAGAACTTGTCCTGGATATATCAAATTTGGATCGCTTATATTATTTATTTGTGCTAAATGTTCCCATGTTGTTCCGTATCTTTGTGCTATTCCTGATAGAGTATCTCCAGATTGAACTGTATAAGTTGTAGTTGTTCCCCCTTGATTTGTACCTGGAACATTAGGTGTAACTCCTGATAATAATATCCCATCTGTGAATACATCTAAAGGACAGTACCCACTTATCCCTGGTACAGTTCCTGTTTCAGAATATTGGAATCCTACCCACCTATTCCATATAGGGTTATCACCAGGTGTAGTAACATCATAATTTGCTATCCATAATGGGTATTTTGCTAAGCTACTTGTAAGATTTGTCCTTGCGAAGTGAGTATATGTGTACACTACCACATCTCTTCCTGTAAGTCTTTTAACCTCTTCTAAAAATGTCACACACATGCTAGATAACTCAGATGCTCCATACCCATCTGCTACTTCAATATCTAAAGCCAATCTGCAATTGAAACTCTTTCCTTTTACATAGCTTGAAAAATAATTAGCTTGAGTCTTTGCATCTACTCTTGGTCTAAAGAAATGGTAAAATCCTATTAACATATTGTTACTTCTAGCCCCTGAATAATACTCATCTGCTCTAGGATTTAAATAATAGTCTCCTTCTGTTGCCTTTATATATACAACTTGAACTCCACTATTACTTACTTGATTAAAATTAACCTCACCTTGCCAACTTGATATATCTATTCCTTTGTATTTTCCAGCGCTTATTGATTGCATATCATCCTCTCCTCTAATGTTAGAATTTAAAATATTTTAAGTTATAATATAATATGCAATTATTCTTATAAATGTAATTGATATACTTCCTGTATCTTTATAATAATCATAAATATTCAGCAATTACGCCATATACCTCTCTGTATTTAGTCATCATTACTTTATTTATAGCTATTACATACTTCTCTTTGAAAGTGAATTATATATTTTCAATATTTTATTCCATGTATTTGGTCCAACTATTCCATCCTGTGATAGCTCAAATAACCTTTGAAATGCTACAACAGCCGCTCTTGTTCCATCACCAAATATTCCATCAATTGCTATACTAGGTATATTATATTTATTCGAAATATTCCATAAATAATGCTGTAATTCCTTTACCTTATCTCCTTTTAACCCATACTTCAATAAATAGCCTGGATACTTACCATCTAATCCTATATCGCCTGTGTCTCCTGGGGCTCCTGCATTTCCTGGGTCTTCTTCTGGTTCTTGACCTAATTCTGCTAATCTCTTTACTCCAACATAAATACTAGATATTTTATACCAAGTAGCTCTACCTACAACTCCATCTGAAGTCAAATTAAATACTTTTTGAAATACTTTAACAGCATTTTCTGTTTCCTTACCAAATTTTCCGTCTTCAGGATATATCTTAGGAATAGCAGGGAAATTCTTTGATATCCTATTTAATCTTTTTTGTATTGTTTTAATATTCTCATTTATATCATTAAGTCTCATTACATAACCAGGATATGATTCAGGAACTCCTTCAACAAGCTCAGCTCTTACAAGCTCCTTATCCTGTCCAAAATAATACTTTATTATCTCCAATGCAGACATACCCGAATTAGCCAAGTCTACAGTCCCCCATTGTGATAATCCCTCACATTTTACAGTTGTCCCATTACAATACTGAGCAAAAAATGGTGTCTTATTCCCTATTGTTCTAATATACTGATTAAAAATTTCATCTACTATCTTGCTTATATTCTCAAATATATTTCTATTTTTTACAAAAAATTGATCATATGCAGTTGAATTTGTTATTTGAAATGAATATCCCATATTTCTGTACCATTCTGTATATACCCTATTCAATGCAAAAGAAATCTGGCAATATACATTAGCCCTTATTGCCTCTTCAGGCCAGGTAGGATATATCTCAGAAGAAGCCACATTTTTAATATAGTCTATAAACCTTACTGTAACATTTTCTGCATTTACATTAGGTGCTCCTAAATGAACAGTTATAAATTCAGGTATAAATACATTTGAGAAAGTAAAAGGTGTACTTACTAAACTTCTCTGCATATCCCTAGTTGACTTCTCATCCGGTTGTTGCTCCCGCTTAACTGTTTCTCTATAAGATCTCATCATCCCTAGTTCAACACTTTTCTCTTCCATTTCTATATTTTGTATAGAAGTTATTCCTTCAAATACACTAACTCCTTCTACTATAACGTCCTTATATCCATCAGAAGTAACCCTTATATTGTATATTGAATATATATTTTTACTTTCGCCTTCTTCATAAGGTTCCCTTAACATTCCACTATAAGGTGTATCTACTGATATTAACTCACTTCGCCCACTTATATCAAAAGCATCTTCTTTTTCATAAGCTATGTCTCCAGTTTCTGAATTACTAATAACAATATTTCCTTTTGATATTGGTAATAAATCTTTTACTCTAAACAATCTTACTAATATATTTCCTTTTGACAATCTAACACCTTCTAAAATTATTATTATAGTATTTTATTCTCATAAATTTAAAATGTGCTATAAACAAGAACTAATTTTAAAAATCACAGAATACTATTAATTTAAATTTAATATCTTTAAAAAGTTATCTATCTCTTCCTCTTCTAGATATATTTGTCCTAAAGTTCCATGCTTTAAATCAACTTTTTTTAATGAATGAAAATCAGAACCAGCTGTGTATATTATATTCTTTTCCTTTGTGATATTTATAAAATACTCTGTTTCATTTTCCCTGTTTCTATAATACTTTGCTTCTATCCCATCGAAATTCAAATTTATTATTTGTTCAAAAATCCTTCTATCAAGTAATGTAGGATGAGCCAAAACTACCTTTGCATTATAATGATGTAAAAAATCTATCCCAGCTGAAGTTGATATCTTTCCTCCCTCCGATTTAAAGCTTAGCTTTCCTTTAAAATAAATTTGACATGCCTTGAATTTTCTAGTATTTAAATTATTTAAAATCATTTTAAATTCATCACTTTGATATACTTCATCAGTAAAATAACCTAATATATGAACCTTACTACCCTTAAATCTAGTAGATAACTCTATTCCTGGTATTACTCTTACACCATGTATTTGACCAACCTTAACAGCTTGTTTATTCCCATTTACAGTATTATGGTCTGTTAATGCAATCATATCTACTCTTCTTTCCTTTGCTAACAATACTATTTCTCCAGGTTTTAGCTCACCATCTGATTCCGTTGAGTGAATATGAAAATCTCCTTTCTTGTACATTCCCTAATCCCTTTTGATTACTTATACTTCATAATATTTAAATATATTAGTTTTTGATATACTCTTTATAGAAATTAATATAATTTACATAATAAAATGGCTACAATATAAATATGTGATAAATACTTATAGATTAAGAAAGGATTTTTAATGAATTATATAGTATATGATTTAGAATTTAATCAAAAATACATATCGAGTAATACTAGTGATAGAAATAATGATAAATCCATCGATGCCACTATGAAGCAACTTCCATTTGAGATAATCCAGATTGGAGCTGTAAAACTTAATGAAAACCTAGAAATAATATCAAAGTTCAACGAGCTAGTAAGACCTATAGTTTATACTGATATTAATCCCTACGTGGAAAACATAACTAAAATTAATAAAGATATGCTATCAAACTGCGAAACATTTTCTAGTGTTTATAAAAGATTTTTAAGCTTTATAGGAAATGAGGAGTCAATTTTATGTGTATGGGGAAAATCAGATATAAAAGAATTTATAAGAAATATAAAGTTTAATAATTTACAAGCTTCATTATTTCCTAGTAGATATATTGATGTTCAAAAATATACCTCTAAGTTCTTCACTCTTCAGAAGGGAACACAAATTGGATTGAAAACTGCTGTTGAACTTTTAAACATAGATTTTGAAGATAACTTTCATGATGCTTTTTATGATGCCTTTTATACATATGAAGTTTATAAAAAAATTTATAACCCTTCAATAACTCCTAAAGTATATAATGATAATAATAGAGTAAATAAATCTAAGGTTAAGCTTGATACTAATGCTTTATTTAATCAATTTAGTAAGATGTATAATAAAGAGCTAACTGTCGAAGAAAAATCTATGATAAAAACTGCATATAACATGGGGAGAACTGGACAGTTTATAAAATAACTTTATGTTAGTATTTATGATAAAAAGCTGCTATTAAATTTGATAGCAGCTTTTTATTAGTTATTAATAATTGCATTAATAGTTGTTTGCATTTTATTACTTAAATTAATATCCTTTAACAATACCATAGATATTAAATCAAGAAGATACATTGCAGAAAACTGAGTATTGATAAATTTACTTCTGTCTACAAAATTAGGATTATACACTATACATTTTATATCTGAATATTTACTTATTGTGCTTCCTTCAAAGCCTGTAATTGAAACTATTTTCGCCCCATTTTCCTTTGATTTTCTTAAAGAGTGTATTACTTCTTGTGTTTCTCCAGATATAGAAATTCCTATAACTAAATCATTTTCCGATACTATAGAGCTATTTATAATCATCATATGAGAATCTGAAATACAATGTACATTAAATCCCATTCTTAAAAGCCTTTGCATCATTTCTTCCCCTGTTAATCCTGAGCTACCAACACCGTAAATATATATATTCTTAGCTTTCTTTATTTCATTTACAATCTTGAATATTTCTTCTTTATCAATTAACATCTTAGTTCTTTGTATAACTTCATTATAATACTGATATGTATATGCAAATATGCCATCTTCATCATTTATAGGCACTTCTACCTTATTGGATCCAAGCTTTATTTTCATATCTACAAAGCTATCACATCCGATTTTCTTAGCAAATCTTGTTATTGTGGCACCTGATGTTCCTATTTCCTTCGCTAAATCAGTAATATTTATATTTTTAATTTTATCGGCATGTTGCATAATATAGTCTGCTATGTCTTTTTCCTTACCAGAAAATTCATTATACTTTCTTTGTACCTCACATAAAATATCCACTTAATATCCTCCATAATCTGATATACGTATTAATTTATAATTTATATATTTAGAATAACATTAAAATAGACTAAATAAAAGAGGTAGAGATCTATGCCTCTACCTCATAAGTATTATAATGCTTTTAAAATTTCATCATTGAATTTCTTTGTTATTAATTGTGGTCTTGTTATTGCACTACCAACTACAACAGCACAAGCTCCTTTTTCTAAAGCAAGTCTTGCCTTTTCAGGAGTATCAAAGTTTCCTTCTGCTATTACTTCTGATTTACAATCTTTTATTAAAGCTTCTAACACTTCAAAATTATTCATTCCCTTAGAATGCTCTGTATATCCAACCAAAGTAGTTCCAACATAATGGAATCCTAATTCCCCAGCTCTTAAGCCTTCTTCTATAGTTGATATATCTGCCATAAATTTTTGTTCAGGGTACTTTTTAAAGATTTCCTTTAAAAATTCCTCATCTTGATTTATTGTAGCATCTAAAGCTATAACATCAACTCCAGTTTCTACAAGTTCATCAACTTCCTTCATTGTTGGAGTTATATATGGCTTCATATTTTCATAATCTATTTTTATTATACCTATTACAGGTAAATCAACTTCTTTCTTTATAGCAACAATATCTTGAACACTATTGGCTCTTATACCTATAGCTCCACCTTCCTTAGCTGCTACAGCCATTCTACTCATTATATAAGAGCTGTGTAGTGGTTCATTTGCTAGTGCTTGACATGATACGATTAATCCTCTATCTATTACTTTCACTCTTATTACTCTCTCCCTATAATTTCATTTATTTTTTGCTTTAATGGATCTGCTTTTGCTCCAAATATTGCTTGAATTCCGCCTTTAACTTCTAAAACAGCAGTTGCTCCTAAAGCTTTAATCCTATCCTTATCTACTTTACTTACATCTTTTACAGCTACTCTTAATCTTGTTATACATGCATCGACATCATCTAAATTTTCTTCTCCGCCTAATGCTTCTAAAATTTGAGCTGCTGTTTCATTCATACTATCTTTTGTAACAACTTTAACTTCTTCACTATCTTCTTCTCTACCTGGAGTCATAACATTAAACTTAGTTATTAAGAATCTAAATGTGAAGTAGTATAATGCAAACCAAATTACTCCTACTATTAATACATATATCCAGTTTGTTTTATCATTGCCTTGAAGAACTCCAAATAATGTAAAGTCTATTAATCCACCTGAGAATGTATTACCAATTGATATATTTAGTATATCTGCTATAAAGAATGATAATCCATCAAAGAATGCGTGAACTACATATAACCATGGTGCAACGAATAAGAACATGAACTCGATTGGCTCAGTTATACCAGTAACAAATGATGTTATTGCCGCACCTAAGAATAATCCACCAACTAACTTTCTCTTTGCTTTAGGTACACAATGATACATAGCTAAACATGCTCCTGGTAATCCAAACATCATTGTAGCAAAACGTCCTGCAAAGAATCTTGTTCCTTCTGTAAACAATCCAGTATGGTTTGGATCTGCTAATTGTGCAAAGAATATATTTTGCGCTCCTGTAACTGTTTGACCTGCAACTGTTGCAATTCCACCTAATTCTGTGTACCAGAATAGTGGGTAAATCATATGGTGTAATCCGATTGCTCCTGTTAATCTTAACAAGAACCCATATAAGAATGTTCCTATTGGTCCTAATCCAGATATTGCATTACCTGCTGAAACTAACCATCCTTGGAATGTTGGCCATATTAAAAAGAATATAGCGCCAATAAAAATTGCTGAGAATGAAGAAACTATTGGTACAAATCTTGATCCTCCAAAGAATCCTAAAACAGCTGGTAATTGAATATTTCCATATTTATTATGAAGATATGATACCGTTAATCCAATTACTATAGCTCCAACAACACCTGTATCTATTGATTCAACCGCTGGGTTAAAAGCTGTAATCATTCCTTTAATTGATGCATTCATAACTAAGAATGAAACTGCACCTGCAAGTCCTGCAGTACCCTTATCCCTTTTAGCAAGACCTACTGAAAGACCTATACACATAATAAGTGCTAAATTTGAAAATACTACATCTCCTGCAGATGACATAATTGAGAAAATTCCTTGTAACCAAGAAATATTTAAAAATGGATAAGCTTGTACAGTATTAGGGTTTGATAATGCTCCCCCTATACCAAGTAATAAACCAGCTGCTGGTAATATAGCAATTGGTAACATAAAGGCTTTCCCAATTTTTTGTAATTGCTTGAACATTTATATGCCTCCTCTATTATTGAAAAAATTTTTTATTTCTTTTGTTTCTTTAAAATCATTTTCTTCTGAATACATTTACATATTACCATGAAAACAATTTTAATTCAAGTATTTTTTTAAAAATTATTTTCACAACAAATTTATATTCTGTAAACTTCCTTAATTATTATTTGATGTTATACATTGTATTATTCTAAAAAATAAAACCGCATCGAAATTAATGATGCGGTTTTAAGTTCTATTTTAAACTATTCTTATAATTACAAAGCTCTATTCCCATAGACTCAATAAGCTCTTTAAGTTCTTTAGATGTAAGTATTTTTAATTCTTCTGCTCTTTTTATGTTATAAGAGCTTGTTTCCATAATAAAGCTATCAACATACGCTGGATGGCTCATAGTTTCTAAAATTTCATATTTCTCCAGTTTGCTTTTCAATTGCTTAAAGGCATCTATATTAACAGTCTCATTATAAAAAAGTCCATCATAAGGAATTATTTTATCATAATCTAATTCATAACATAGTCCCCCTCTTATAGGAAGATTGTATTTTTCTAATAACTTTTCCATAACAGGCTTCAAAAACTCAAATGTATGAACATGATGATGTGAATCTAAATGAGTTATTTCAATTCCCCTACTTTTAACTTTTTCAATTTGAGCGCAAAACTCTTTGTATATTTCCTCTAGATCAAACCCCTCTACATCCTCATCTGGATTTATCCTCTTATAGAAAAATCCATTTTCATCTACTATTGTTTTATGCGAATCCAATACAGGTTTATATGCAGATAAAGTTAGATGAACCCCACATCCTAGATTGGGACATTCCTCTAATAATTCAACTGCATGATCAAACCCTGGCATTCCTGCCATTATTGAAGTGCTTCTTACAACTCCATTTCTATATGCATCAATTATTCCATAGTTAACTCCCCTACTAAATCCAAAATCATCAGCATTTATAATTAGCTTCATAATATATTCCCCTCTTCATCTATCTTTCCCCTTTTTTCTAGTTTATTTAGCATTTAAAAATAATCGTATATTATACCTTATAAATTATAACATTTTGCACAAATACTTCCAAGGTTGTATTTATCTTTTTTATCCCATCTTACTAATATCGTGAATAAACTAATCTACTCCTACTAATCATAATACATATCAAATAATATTGTATGTGAGGTGCTTACCTATGAAAAAGACTCTTAAGTTTTGTTCCATAATACTCTTAACCATACTCTACTCATTTGTACATATTAGCTATTATCCTAAAGCAGCTTCAGATGTAAATCTAGTAGAAGACTCTGCAAATAATAATTCTTTACCTAATCACTTTCGAAAGATCCCTGATGAAATAACTCTCAAAGAAAATCAGGATATTAATTTAAAAGGTTTAGATAAATTAAATATGTCTGGAAGCGCTCAATTCTCCGAATCTGCTCTTTCTTTAATAAAAGCTTCCATACCTGATAACTTTTCTATAATTTCTGTTGATTTAAGGCAGGAATCTCATGGTTTTATAAATGGAATAGCTGTAAGTTGGAAAAACTCAGATAATAGTGCTAATAAAGGATTAAGCTTACCTGAAGTATTATCTACTGAAAATAAACTTTTAAAATCCATCAAGCTTGATACTCCTATTACCTTTCATAATAATAAAGAAACTGTAGTTCCTAAATCTGTTCAAAGTGAACTTGAGCTTACTAAATCAAAGGAAATCGGATATGTTCGCATTCCTGTAACAGATGGGCAAGTACCTACTGATGATATGGTAGATTATTTCATTGACTTTGTTAATAAATTACCTGATAACGCTTGGCTCCATTTTCATTGCAAAGCAGGAATAGGAAGAACTACTACTTTTATGATAATGTACGATATTATGAAAAATTATAAAGACGTAAGTTTGAATGATATTATTAAACGCCAAGTAGTATTATCAAAAATGAGTGATAAAAATGCTCAAGACTTTTATAGTGGCAATCATTTTAAGTTTTTAAATAATTTTTATAATAATTATGTATCTAAAAATACTCATTCTAGCAATTATCAAAACTTTACAGATAATCTAGATGATTATTACATTAAAAAATCTATTATACCTGAACATTTATATGTAATTTCTGAAACTAATATGAGTAAAGAAGAGCAGACTATGATTTCTGCTCTTCAAGGCATTATATCAAGCAAATCTGAATTTCAAATTTATATTCTTCCTACTAATGAACCTGACTACAAATTATGGTTAGATAATCTAAATAAAAATTATAATATTAGTTATGAAAATATTTTAGACCCCTGGAGGCTATTAAATATATTTAAATCTAATATCACTGGTTACATATTATATAATAATTCAAATCCCTACTCCATTAACAATGCCTGTTCTCTTGCATCATTAAAAAACTCATTACCTATTGATGAATCTCTAGAATCTAAAGTTAAAACTTATGGGATAGATAATCTAATTGAAGATTGCAGGAATACAGATAAATACTGGGCTTATAAAAACCTATGGAATTCAGGACTAAATCATACTACAGTTATAGAACTATCTCCTGAAAAGTCTATGGCTTTAAGAGATTATGCAATAATGTCAAAATCACTTATATTCTATGAAAATAACGTAAATGATTTTTCATTAAGAAAAGATATATTTAGCTCCATGGATAATATTGCTCGTTGCTTAGGATGGGGACCTGATGAATTTAATAACGTAAGTATAGCATCAAAATATGGGGTAGATACCATCGCTGCAGATTGGTCTTGTAATCTATCCGTATTGAGCTCATTTCCTATTACCACACAAACTCAAAAAACTCACAATGAATTTCCTGAAGAAAATAATGTTCATTATGTAACTTTTATTATGTCTGATGGAGATAACCAACAATGGCTATTAGGAAGCAATTATGGTTCAAAAAAATGGTATGGTTCAAAAAATAGAGGAAATTTTAATTTAGGTTGGTCACTAAGCCCTTCTCTTTATTATTTAGCACCAACAGTATTTAAAAAGTATTATGAAAGTGCAAGTTCATCAAAGTATTCAGATTATTATCTTGTTTCTCCTTCTGGGAATGGATATATATATCCTAGTAAATTTCCTGAATACAAATTAGATAATTATATCCAAAGGCTAAATAACTACATGAAACAAGTTGATCAAGAATATGTATTAGTAATCGATGATAACTCTTTATATAATGAACCTTTATGGGACAAATATACTACTTGTTCAAATATCGATGGTTTGTTCTATCTTGATTATAAAAAAAATAATAATTATGAAAGTAAAATAATTTGGTCTAATAATAAACCTGTAGTATCTTGTCGTGATTTACTTTGGGAAGGCTTAGAAGATGAGGAAGAACTAATTAATAAAATTAATTCTAGAGTTGAATTAGGTTATACAAATATTAAAGATCCAGAATCATATACATTTGTTTATGTTCATGTATGGAGTAAAACTATGGATAATGTTCAACATGTTGTTAATAAAATAAATAGTAATCCCAAGGTTAGAATTGTTACTCCAGATACTTTTATGAAATTAATTAAAAATAATTTGTCTGCCACTTATTAATAACTTTATTATTATTAAAGAAAATTTGATGAAAGCTATATAAATAATCCCACATTCAGTATTGTCTCACTTAAATTTAAAATAATATTTCTTCATATAAATTTCTGGAATTCTTAAGGGGCTCGCGAAACGCGAGCCCCTTTTAATCCATTGATTTTACTTGCTTATAGATTAAAATACGTAACTATTACCATTTCTACGTCCTCAATATTTCATTTATATATTGAAGTAAATTTACAATGCTAATACTAATTATCTTGCATACTTCACAATAATATCTCTTAGCGTAGTAACTACTTCCCTACCAGCTCTATCATTATAATATTTTGCAAACCTTTCATCGGCAACATACATTTCTGCTAATCCAATATGAGCTTCTTTTGAGTAACTAGACCAAGAAAAGCTTAACCAAGCTTTATGCTTTTCATAAACACTTTTAGCTTTTTCCGAATCTAAATCTCCTGTATTTAAAACTTCAAGCAAATCCTCAAACATTTCATTTTCTATACTTTGCATCTTTTTAAAATTTTCTTCAGTCATATTCATAAACTTTTTATTTGATTCTTCTACAATTTCAGAACCGTACTTTTCTCTAATTTCTTTTCCGTATTTACTTTCATTTTCTTGTAGTTTTTCCTTTTTAAAACCCTCAAATTTCTCTTTATTTGACATTTCTATCTCTCCCTTATTATATTCTAATGTTTTTTCTACAGTTAAAATCAATTGATCAAGTTGATTTCGTCTAGAAATAAGTCTTTGGTGATGTTCAATTAAAGATTGGCAAATATCAAAATCAGGATTAGTTATTATTTCTTGTATATCTTCTAATTTCATATCTAATGACCTATAAAGTAAAATCTGTTGTAATAAATCCACTTCTTTCTGTGCATAAATACGATATCCAGAAGAATTAACTCTACAAGGCTTTAATAATCCTATTTCATCATAATATCTAAGGGTTCTAGTACTTACCCCTGCCAATTCAGCTAGCTTTTTAATTGTATATTCCATATCATTACCTCCTGACAATTTAATAATAAAGGATTACGTAGCGTTAATGTCAATACAAAAATATAATACTTTTAATTTTATAATCTTAAGCATAAAAAAGCTTAATCCATATGTTTTAAAATTTTATAAAAATATTAAGTTAATTAAGCTTTTATGATATTTGAATATATTTTTTTATAGTGCTAAAATTTAGTTAAACAATAGATGTTATTTATTAATAATATCTATTAATATTTTTTATTGAAGGTGAATTAATATGTTAGATCAAAAAACAATTGATATAATTAAAAGTACAGTACCAGTATTAAAAACTCATGGAGTAGAAATAACTACAACATTTTATAAAAATATGTTTGAAAAAAATCCAGAAATTAAATCACTATTTAATATGGACAAACAAGAATCAGGTGAACAACCTAAGGCTCTAGCTATGGCAATATTAGCTTCTGCACAAAACATAGATAACTTACCAGCAATTATGCCTGTAGTAAATAGAATTTCAGAAATTCACTGTAATGCAGGCGTTAAAGAAGAACATTACCCAATAATAGGAAGTAACCTATTATTTGCAATCAAACAAGTTTTAGGTGATGCTGCAACAGATGAAATCATGGAAGCTTGGGAAAAAACATATGGAGTTCTAGCAGGTATCTTTATAGATGTAGAAAAGAAACTATATCTTTCAAGACAATAATTTATGTATTTACTAAGTTATGATATATTTATATGAGAATAAAAGGATTATGGTAGGCCATAATCCTTTTATTTTATTTAATATATTATATAATCCAAGATTGATGTACTACCACTCTCTTCCTGGATCATCGGCCATACTATTAACAGTTCCACGAGGATATAAAACTGAATAGTGATCTAAAACAGCCTTTTCATTTTTACTATCTGAAAAAACAAATAATAATTTGAAATCATCATTTACCTTATACCCAATTATTCTTTCGTTTAAATCTGTTATAACTTCATACTGTGGTTCTCCAAAATATGATATTATATCTTGTAAGTTTAAATCTTTTAATGATTTATCAAAAGATCTTACTTCAAATATTTGAGCTCCTTTATTGCATCCAAATGCTAAGTTTTTACTTTCAAAAGTATAATAAACCCCTTTAGCTTCAGCTATATAGTTTGAAGCATCTTCCTTACCATAAGCATTATTAACTTCATCGATAACACCATCTTTTGCTTTAAATTCACTGTTTATAACCATTCCACTTTGGGCCTTATTTTTTATATTATTTAATAAGTCACCTTTATAATTATCTACATTTTTAGTATTACTCTCACCTAAGTTTCCATTATCAGACTCTCTGTCCTTAGGCGAAGTATTCTTAGATGAGTCTTTACTTATATCTTTGCTCGTATCTTTGTCAATATCTATAGACTCACTGCCATTGCTTTTATTATCATTAGATGGCTTCTTATATCCACATGCTGTAAGTGAAATCACAAAAGTTGCTATGATAGTAATAATTAGTATTCTTTTCTTCATTCTACTTCCTCCTTAATAAAACTTTATATATTTATATTGTACTCATTTTTAATATATATTTTCATTTTCACGTAAAACTTCATATTAATATCACTATATATTTATTTGCCTCAAGTTCTTACTTGCAAAATTCACTATATTATCATTATAGTTATGACTTATCATTCTAAAATTAAATATACTTATATTATTTAAAAAAGCTCTATTGCACTCAATTTTATATTTTATAAACACCTTTAATCTCCCTATCACTAATATACTATACATATAAAATATGGTGAAAATATGACTTTTTATATAATAAAACCGTTCAATTTACAAAGTATTATATACATCCTAAATTTTAAATGCTATAATAATAATCCATTTATTGATACATACTATTTATAGGTACTGATAAATGAATTATTATGGAAAGTGTCAGGTGAAATTTATGATTGATGCAAAATTATTAGTTGAAAAGGCTTATGAAGCTCAAAAGTTTGCTTATACTCCTTACTCTAACTTTAATGTTGGTGCAGCATTACTTGGTACAAACGGTAAAATATATTTAGGTTGTAATATAGAAAATGCGGCTTTTACTCCGACAAACTGTGCTGAAAGAACTGCTTTTTTTAAAGCTGTATCTGAAGGACAACATGAATTCCAAGCAATTGCAATAGTAGGTAATATGGCAGATGCCGAAGAAACTGAATACTGTGCTCCTTGTGGAGTATGTAGACAAGTAATTGCAGAGTTTTGTGATCCAAAGACTTTTAAAATTTATCTTGCTAAAAATAAAGAAGAATTTAAAGAATATACATTAGAAGAACTTTTACCCCTAGGATTTACTGGGAAGGACTTGAATAAATAAATCATTTGATTAATTTCTTAATAATAAAAGGAATATAAGGGTAATCACCTCTATATTCCTTTTATTATTTGCTTTTTATCTAATTTCTTAATTTTATTTTAGATTATTTCAATCTTATTTTCACCCTTACAACTTACAAATCACTACTTTTCTTATTTTCGTTCTTTATTAATTTCTTGACTATTTCCTTTTATTTGTAACAATTTCACTTTCTCGCTAATTTTACTATTATATCTTACTTTTTAATAAGCATAATTTCCTAGGTAATTACTTAATATTTTCTTTTAAAATTATTCTATCAATACTCTTTTTTGATAAAAAGTACTTTTCAGCAAGGTCCTTCCTGCTTACCCCATTAGTATACTCCTTAAAAATATTAGAGTTTCTTGAATTAATTTCATCTCTACTAGTTGTATTGCTTCCCCATTGCTGTCTATTACATTCTTTCTTTGGAATATAAATATATTCTCCATCTATATATTTTTGAATTAACTCGATTATTTCTAGAGGTAATACCTCTTTTGCTTTTATATAGCACATAATGCCCTCCTAAATTTATATTTTATTTAGGTTTAAGCAAAGGCTATTCATTTATCTTATTATTTAATGCAATAGCCTTGCTATGCATTATTAGCAGGTGTTGTCATAAAATCCCCTCCTTTTTATTACATTATATCTATCATTTTACTTTTTAATTATCTAAAATGCAATTTATTAATAAATCCAATCATATTACTTTTATTATCTTTTAATTGCGTTATTCTATTTACGTTAGCACCTGAAGGATGAGGAAAGTCTTTCAGTATTTGTTCCTTATTTATAACCCCCTTGCTTTCTAATTCAAGTAAAACCTCTTCTACCGCTTTACCTAATGGTATTAATAAAATTTCTTCATGGTTATCCAAACTATTAAATTCATCAATAAAATTATCATAAACATATTTCATTAAAAAACCACTTTTTATTAATTTAGGTGTATGACCAGAATAATTTTGCTTTTTCACAAAAACAGGGTAAGGTATTAGTGATACTGTATGTAATAAATAATCCTTTTCATTAAATAACTCGCTACAACTTTCAATATTTAAGGCTTTATTTAATGTTATTTCATCTAGCATACTTATTATGTTTTTTCTTATTACTCCACTAAATCTTCCTGCTACCTTACACTTATATTGAATCTCTTTAATATCTCTCCCTAATTCAAACTCTTTCCTAGCAGTTGCAATAGCTGTACTCATTTGCTGAAAACCTGGAGTTATCCCAATGATAAATACTTTAGCCTTTGGATTTAAATATTCATTATGTGTTGCATAATATATTTCTATATTATTTTCCTTATCTACTAAAAAATCATCAATCAATAACTCCTCTTTAGTATATTTATCTTTTAATGGTAATTTCATTATTTTATCTTTATATTCGTATAAAGTCTTTTTCATATATTTTCTCCTAAAACAAAGCCTCTAGTAACACTCTTATATAAAACACTCATACTATTGACTAGAATTTATTATATATATATTTAAGCAAACTATATAATTAATAAGCAACATACATTCAGTATATAATCCTTTCCTTAAAAATATACTTATCTCTAATAACCTATAATAGTGAAGATTTTTATATTAAATTTGAACTATATAAAAAATCAAGTAGTTACTTGATATAAATCTCTAGTAACTACTTTAAGTTATTTCCTTATTTTATTCCTTATACTATTTTAATAAATGCTTCATAGCATAAAATTTTAATATTTATAAGTAAACTCTAAAATACCAAGCTTTAATCCTGCTCATATTTTAGTATATCTCCAGAATTAGCATCTACTTCATAATTATATTCCTTATTATTAAAGTAAAATTCTATATCATATTTTTTAATACCATCATCATAATCTAACTCTACTTTTTTAAATGAAACTTGATCACTTGTTAGATTTGAATGCTTCAATACTATTTCTTTCGCTTTATCTACAGTTATTTCACTTATGTTTGAATTCTGCTCTTGTTTTTGAGGTATATCATAATTTTCTACCTCATAGTCATATTCAATTATTTGCCCATCAGTTGCATTTATTTCATAATCATATTCCTTATTTTCATGATAAAATTCTATATCATATTTTTCTATTCCATTATCCGTATCTTTTTTAGATCTAATGAAGGAAACTTGATCACTTGTTAAATTTGCATGCTTTAAAGCTATTTCCTTAGCTTCTTCAATTGTTATTTTCTTATTGGTTTCGTCTACATTATTTAACTTTGCTGAATTATTACAACCTCCTAAACTTATACCAATGATAATTATAATTGTTGCTAATGCTACTTTTTTCATTTTATCCTCCGGTTTATAGTATTTTTTTATTTACATAAAAAGTTTTTGTAAAATAATTAACCTCTTAATATCTAGGTTGCTCATAAATGATTAAAAAATTACACCTATTAATGCATATTTATCTAACTCACTTTTTATATGAACCTCAGCATTATAATTATTTGAGTTGTCATAATCAAATTTAACTAATTGAAAATAAAAAAACATAGTTGATTATCTGTGTTATTATTTAATCCCTAAACAAAATTCAGCACTGATGATAATCACTATATAGTAAAATCTCATTAAACAAATCTGAACACATTAATTTTATATTCATTTACACACGTAATAATTCTCTAAAAAGCTTCAATATCTTATCAATATTTATCTATTTAAAACTTTAGTAAAACCCTAACTTATTTATGGCATGGTTCTCCTTATCAATTTTAAATGCGACTTTTTTATATAATAAAATAGCACAGTGTAGCTATATTCTACTATACTGTGCCATTTTAAAGAATTATAAAAATATTTTTATTATACTAAATACTATTGCTGAAATTGTAGCTGATATTGGAAGTGTAATAAACCAAGTAATTACCATTCTCTTACCTGTATCCCAATTTACTCCTTTAACTCTATGAGCAGAACCAACGCCCATTATTGAGGATGAAATAACATGAGTTGTACTTACAGGTAGTCCAATTTTTGATGCCCCGAATATAATTATTGCTGAAGATAAGTCCGCAGCAACACCATTAACAGGCCTTATTTTCATAATTTGTGTTCCGACAGTTTTTATTATTCTCCATCCTCCAATTGAAGTTCCAAGTGCCATAGCTGCGGCGCAGGAAACTTGAACCCAAAATGGAATACTTCCTGATTTAGCTAGTCCACAACTTACTAAAGCCATTGATATTATCCCCATTGATTTCTGTGCATCATTAGTTCCATGAGCAAAAGATTGAATTGCTGCTGTAACAACTTGAATTCTTCTAAAACCTCTATTTGCCTTTGAAAGATTTAAGTTTTTAAATAAATATTTAAAAATAGTAAACACTATATATCCTACAACAAGAGCAAGTATAGGTGATATAATCAATGATTTAATTATGTTTAAGAATCCTTTTAAATTTATGCATCCAAATCCTGCTGCTACTATTGCCGCTCCTGCTATTGAACCAATAAGTGCATGAGATGAACTACTAGGTATTCCAAAGTACCAAGTAATAAGATTCCAAGCTATTGCTGAAATAAGTGCAGCAATTATAACTACTGTTAAATCAGGTATATTTGCAACATCTACTATATCCTTAGCAATTGTTTTCGCAACACCTGTAAAAAGTATTGCACCAAGAAAATTCATACACGAAGCAGTGATTATTGCACGTTTTGGACTTAATGCTTTAGTTGAAACTGCAGTTGCAATTGCATTTGCAGTATCGTGAAATCCATTAATAAAATCAAAAAGTAATGCAAGAATAACAGTCAAACCAACTAATAAATATGATGTCATTTTAAATCTCCTTATGCATTTTTCATTATTACTGTTTCAAGAACTTTTCCAACCTTTTGACACTCATCAGCAATGTTCTCAAGAATTTCGTAAATCTCTTTATATTGAATAAGCGTAAAAAGATTTTTTTCGTTTTCAAAAAGTTCCTTTATTGCATTTCTTTCAATAACATCACATTTTTTCTCATATTCTTTAATTTTAATTGTGTGTTGTCTTATTTCTGTAAGCCTTTTTTGTGAAAGTAATTCTACAGCATTATATATTTCAATTACACACTTATTTAATAAATCACTAAATTCTAACATATAACTGTCTATTTTATATATTTTATATATGTAAAATCGAGATGCACATTCTTCAAATCCATTAAGAATTTGATCTATATGAGTTGCAAGTTCTAAAGCATCCTCACGTTCAATTGGAGTAATAAAAAGGTTAATTAATTCCTTAGTTAATTCATCAAGTAATTCATCACCTTTATCCTCAAATTCTTTCATTTTTAATCTAAACACATCAAGATCTTTCTCTTCATTAATTTTATAATCATAAAAATATTTTCCTCCATCTTTTAAGTTATTAGAAATATTTAAAAGCATTAAAAATAATTTATGCATTTTCTTATTACTCATTAGTATATCTCCCTTCAAATAGATATATATATTACACCTTAAATATTTTATCACAATTTATCTTAATGTTTTGTCTTCTATTATGTTAAATTTATGTTAAACACATAATGATTTTACTTCAACTGCATAAATATATTTAATACTGTAGATATTTCCCCCTATAAAAAATAGTCTTAACTAAGTAATTTCAATAGTTAAGACTAAAAACATCATTTACTTGTGATATGGTTCATTCTTCATTATCCTAAATGCTCTATAAATTTGCTCTAATAGCATAACTCTAAATAATTGATGAGGAAAAGTCATCTTAGAAAAACAAAGCTTATAGTTAGCTCTTTTTATAACTCTTTGTGATATCCCTAAGCTTCCACCTATTATAAAAGCAATATTAGAATTGCCCATAACGCCACAGTTTTCTATGTAGTTTGCAAATTGCTCTGAAGTTAAATTTTCTCCTTTTAAATCCATTGCAATTACAAACATATTATCTTTTATTTTAGATAGTATAAGTTCTCCCTCTTTATCTTTTATTTGTAACTCTTCCTTTTCAGATGCATTATCTGGAGTTTTTTCGTCTGGAAGCTCTATAATATCTAATTTACAATATCTGCTTAACCTCTTTGAGTATTCATCAATAGCTTGCTTTAGGTATTTTTCCTTTAATTTACCTACTGAAATTATTGTTATATTCATACTATTTTCTCCTCATATGTGTTTATTTTATTATTTTGAATCTATATAGGTATCTATTTCTATAATATCATCTGCATCAGTAAAATTTTCTACATCTATAATTGTTGTATCTTTATCTACAGGTGGTCTCTTCTTTAAATAAATTCTTAGAACATCTGCATTATAAACAGCTTGAATTTTATTTGCTTCAACATTTGGCACATAATAGCTCTTTTCTAGATTAGATCCTTCTTGAAAGATTGCAACCATTGAATTTCCATTATTGAAAACTTGATTTCTCTTAATCTTTATTCTTATGTGGTCATCTTCATAATCTATATCTATATCTTTCTTATCTAGTCCAACTAATTTTCCTTCTATTAAGTACCTATCACCATAATCAATAAAATCTAAATCTAGCTCATCATCCTCTATGCTCTCTAAAACAGAATTTACAACATCACTATTTAAAACTGTATCAACTATGTTATTTATTAAATCCTCATTTGTGATTAATGTTGTGAAAACTTGATTGAATACACTATTAAACGTTCCTCCCAAAATACCAATCATATCACTTCCGTTACTAAAACTAGTATATCCATAACCATTATTATAATTATTATTTATATTATTATTTCCACTACTTGTACTTCCATTAAACATGCCACCCATCATGTTATTAATCAAAAAAGGGAACATATTAAACATATATATCTCCTACCTTATAAATTCTTATAATATAATTTTATTTAATACAAGAATTTTTGACACAAAAATTAAGAAATGATGTGTTTTAAAACTAAATTTTAAATATACACTTTCACTTCTTAACTTCCAATTTCATTATAATTAATTGTTCCCTAGTTTTATAAATTACTGCTCTCTAATATCCTATGTTTTCATTCATAAATATTACATGCATTCTGTCCTTATTGCTTTGACTTGCTATAACAGTAAACTCTCTACATATCTTTTCATTACTTTTACAATCTATGCAATATCCAACCTTAGCACATGGAGTCTTTTTATTTAATCTCTTTGCATTAGATGGCGCACTTATTTCCCTATTTCTTTTAACAGCTTCATCAATATCTTTAACAATCTTATTTACACCAACTAAAAGAATAACTTTATCAGGCCCAAATAACATTGCTGCAACTCTATTTCCATTGCCATCAACATTATATAACTTTCCATCTTCAGTTACTGCATTACTACTTGCAAAGTATGCATCTGCTAAAAAGCTTTCTTTGAATATTCTAGTAATTTCTTCTGAAGTTAGTCCCTCTTTATATCTATCTAGAAACTCATATCTTCCGCTTCTTAAATGATCTATAACTCCATACTCAAAAAGAGACATAGATCCTCCACAAGACACTACTGCTCCCTTTTTAACAATCTCAGTTATCTTTTTTATTAATTCATCCTTTGTATTTACTAAATATCCGTTTATATTATTATTATTTAATGCTTCTATAGTTCTATTTATCTTTTGCTCATTAACCCATTTTAAATTATTGTCCATATATAGCTCCCCCAAATATTTATAATATAGATTAAATATTAATAGTTTAAATATCCTTTATAACTATTATAAACTTATTAAATAGATATTTAAATATACCTATTTGCAGCAAAAAAAGACCTATTTAAATATAGGCCTCTTTTATTTTAAACTATTTTCCACAGCACTTTTTATATTTCTTTCCACTTCCACATGTGCAAGGATCATTTCTTCCTATTTTATTTTCATTTCTTACCATAACAGATTCTCTATATTTCTTTTGAATTTCTTTTCTCTTTTCTGGTGAGAATATTCCTTCCCATTGAGGTAAAGAGTATAGATATTCTGCTTTTGCATCTAACATATTGTAATATAATTTCTCTAAATCTACATCTAATGTTATTTCATCTGTAGCTGTTAAAGCTTCTAAATCAAGGCCATTCTTTAAACTATCGTTTATTCCGTCAACGAATCCCATAATAAATTCTGGAGTTGTATTATGCTTATTAGCTAAATCATTAATTGTAAAAGTATAATTTTCCTTGTGCTTTGCTAATATATCTTTGTATATAGCCTTTTCAATTTCCATATACTCATTCCAAAAAGCTTGTTCTCCCTTTGTCTTAACATACTCAACTACCATATCTGTCCATTGTTTATATAAACTCATAAGTTCCTTCTCCTTTTTAATGGTTTTATATTAATTTATTATTTTTACTCATTCGCTTTAATTATGTACTCTGCATTTTCACTACAATAACTACATTTTCCATCTTTAACCTTTTCCATAATAGGAAAAGTTTCCTCATAGTTAATTAAATCATCCATTGCATCATCAATGTGAACCTTACATGCATATATTTCCTTACTATTCATAATAATTCATCTTCTTCCTTATAACTAAACTTCTATTAGATTACTTGGGCTATGTCTATTAGCCATAGTTAAGTCAATATCCTCTTTAGGTATTATACCATGCTCCTTCAATACAGAACTAACTGTTTCTAGAGCTAAATCTGGATGATTATTAGTTCCACTTAAATGTCCTAATATCAATTTTTTGTTTGGCTTATATCTAATTAAGTCTACTATTGCCTTACCACAATCCTCATTAGATAAATGCCCAACCTCACTTAGTATTCTTCTTTTTAAACTATAAGGATATGGTCCAAACTTTAGCATATTTACATCATGATTACTCTCTAATAATATGACTTCTGAATCCTTTATATTATCTCGTATTTCTTCTGTATATATTCCAAAGTCTGTAGTAACACTAACTTTTTTACCATTATGGTGCATAGTATATCCAACTGGAGCAACTGCATCATGAGGTATGTTAAATGATATTATATCTAAATCATTTATAGACAGTGTTGACCTTCTATCCATTATTCTTATATTATGCTCTTTTATTTTTCCTATATTTCCTTCCATAGCCATCCATGTATCTGCATTGCTATATATAGGAATATCGTATTTGCGAGATAATACCCCTATTCCCTTTATGTGATCAGAGTGTTCATGGGTTACAAATATTCCATCTATCTCGCTTGGATTTTCTCCAATACTCCTTAAGGCATCATCTATCTTCTTTCCTGGTAAACCCGCATCTATTAATATCTTTGCATGTTCTGAAGCAACAAATATACTGTTGCCGCTGCTCCCACTGTATAATGAGCAAAACTTCATTTTACTATCCCCCATGCAGATATTATTCCGCTACTCTCATTATGTCTGCGCCTAATGCAGTAAACTTATTTTCAATATGCGGATATCCTCTATCTATATGTTCTATTTCTAATATTTCAGTTACTCCTTCTGCAACTAAACCTGCTATTACCATAGCTGCTCCAGCTCTTAAGTCAGTAGCTATAACTTTAGCTCCTACTAGCTTTTCACAACCCTCTATTATAGCTGTTCTTTCTTCTACTTTTATAGTAGCTCCCATTTTCTTAAGCTCATCTATATGCTTATGTCTACTTTCCCATATACTTTCAGCTATTAAACTTTTACCAGGTACTATACTTAATAAAGCTGACATTGGTTGTTGAACATCTGTTGGGAATCCTGGATATGGAGCAGTCTTTACATTAACTCCTTTTAGATCTCCTTCAACATATACTCTAACACTATCATCACCTTCTTCAACCATAGCTCCCATTTCTATAAGCTTTGCTGCAATTGATTCTAAGTGCTTTGGTATAACATTCTTTATAGTTACATCCCCCTTAGTTGCTGCTGCTGCTATCATAAATGTACCAGCTTCTATTTGATCTGGTATAACGCTATAATTGCATCCTGTTAACTTTTCTACACCTCTTATTCTAATTACATCCGTTCCAGCACCTTTTATATCTGCTCCCATAGAGTTTAAGAAGTTAGCAACATCTACTACATGAGGTTCTTTTGCAACATTTTCAAGTACAGTTGTCCCGTCTGCTAAAGTTGCTGCTATCATAACATTTATAGTTGCTCCAACTGTAACAACATCGAAAAATATATTTGCTCCGTGAAGATGCTCTGCTTCAACGATAACTGCTCCATGCTCTATAGTAACATTTGCTCCTAATGCTTCAAATCCCTTTATATGTTGATCTATAGGTCTAACCCCTATAGGACATCCTCCTGGAAGTTCAACTCTTGCTCTCTTAAATCTTGATAATAAAGCCCCAATAAAGTAATATGACGCTCTCATTCTTCTTACATCATCAGTGCAAGCTTCTACACTTCTCACATCAGTAGCATCTATCTCTAAAGTATTATTATCTATCTTATTTACTGAACAACCAAGGCTGGTTAATATCCTTTCTAAACAATGTACATCTTCTATATCAGGCACGTTATCAATTATGCACTTTCCTTCGCTAGCCATTATAGCTGCTGGTAATATTGCTACAGCCGAATTTTTAGCACCATTTATATCAACTGATCCTTTTAAGACTTTGCCTCCATTTATAACTAATTTTTCCATCCATTTCACCCTTATCATAATTTATATATATATTAATCTTTCCTATTATTTCAACTATTATCCATTGTTAAATTTCATTCTTAATTTACATTCTTAAAAAACTTACAATACTCATTATAACATAAAAATAATTTTAGGAAATAGAGTTTTTTATTCCAATTACCATTTTCCCTAACCTTTATAATATTTGAACTTTTCTTTATATTATCTTTTTTAATTTATTTTAATATGTTATAATTTATAACAAAGTTTGTATTCATTTAAAATACATAAAATAAAATGAAAATATAAACTAATTTGATATGAGAGGCTAAAGCTATGAAATATTATTTAGTGGCATTATTTGATGAAGAATCTTATAAAAACTTGAATCCTATACAAAGAAATCTATCTAAAAAATTTAGAGCTAATAGGAATTCTCCAACACCTTACATTCCATTAGAGATAATAGAAAATCCTAATATAGATAAATTGGATGTTGTTGTAGACAAAATAGTTAAACCCTACAAAAATTTCAAGGTTCAACTCTCTACTGAAGTATCAGTTTCAGAGGCAAGCAAAACTTTAAATATGAAGATAGAAGATGTAGGATATATAAAGAGACTTACAAGATTAATGAGTGATACATTAAAATTACATGGATTTAATATACAGAATTTCAATAGCGAACCATCGATGCATATATCTTTAGCTAATCTTAATTACCTTCCAAAGGATATGAAAAAATTTGATGGTGGAGTTAATTTTAAATCTAATTGTGAAACTCTTAAAGTTGATAGAATAGAGCTATGGAAATTCTCTGCTAACAAAAGAGAAACATTAATAAAAAGTTATCCTTTAAAAAAGAACCTTTATTTATGATTATTAAATATCAGAAAGTGTTTAATTATTTTAAACACTTTTTTTATTTTCTTAATATATAAAAAATTTATTTTTTTGTATTCGTTTACCGCACTTTTCATTTGTAAAATATTTTTGTAAAATATATTATAGTAAATCCTTAAAAGCAGGAGGATATTTATGAATATTGTATCTTTTTTTGAATCGCAAAAAGAAAAAAATAAAAAAATCATTATTGATAATAACTTAAGCGAATATAAAATTTGGGCTAGAAAACACCTAGAATTACATACAAAATTAAGCTATCTAGCAGATGAAACTAAATGTTATAAGTATTGGATATCAGAAGATGAACCAATGAATAAATCAATATTATTTGAGAAATATTTAGATTGTTTTGCTCATATAATTAATCTTGGTATAGATAGACATTACGATCATATCGAAGAAGTCCTTATTAAACCAAATGATTATTGTTTGAGCGATCAATTTTTAAATCTATTTATAGATTTAAATGACTTAATAATATCACCTTCTGAAGATCATTATATAACACTTGTTGAAGATTTTATCAGCTTAGGAATTACTTTAGGTTATTCAGAATCTAAAATTAAAGAATCATTTATTTAGTATATAATTAAAAACCTTCTATAAATAATAGAAGGTTTTTTTAATATTTCTCTTCTTTAAGTGGCATACTATTCCTGAGGTGATTTAATATGCTAGCAATCATATATGCAATAATATCAGGGATATCTATGACACTACAAGGCGTATTCAATACTAAATTAGAAGAAAAAGTTGGCACTTGGGAAACAAACGTTATAGTTCAAGGCACTGCATTAGTTTTAACCTTAATTATAGTGATGTTCTTTGGAAAAGGTAGCTTTAAAGAAATAAAAGAAGTAAACAAACTCTATTTACTTGGTGGTGTCCTTGGAGTCATAATTACTTTTACTGTTATGAGGAGCATTGGCGCTATGGGTGCTACATGTGGGATTGGCATAATCCTAGTTGCTCAATTAGCTTCTGCAGGGCTTATAGATGCATTCGGATTATTCGGAGCTGAAAAAATATCATTCCATATTAAAGAGTTTATTGGAATATCTATAATGATATTAGGAATAGTTATATTTAAATGGAGAGGTTAGCACTTCTCCTTTTTTTATATAATAAATTATAATATTAACAAAATTGAAACTTTTAATATACTATATAATGTAATTAATTTTAGGAGTATATTATGTTCTCTTCTAATAAAAAGTTAGATACAAATTTAAAGAGTTGTATGTTATCAAAGCCCTATAATAATTATAGGATACTTATTAAATATAAAAGATTTCAGGATAGTATCATAAAGAAAATCGCATCTTATAAAGGGGAAGTTATGAGCAATATAAAACATTGCAAGATAATATCCGCTAGATTAAATTCCAGAGGTATTCAAAGATTATTAGAATATCCTGAGGTTGAATATATTTGCTTTGATGAATATCTATTTTTATGTGGCATGAGTGTTAGCACTGCTAATAAAGTAAGAATATCTAGTAAAACTAAAAGTAAGGGACAAGGAATAGGTGTTGCAATCATAGATACTGGAGTTTACCCTCATCCTGATTTAGTTACTCCATATAATAGAATATCTATGTTTGTTGATTTAATAAATGGGCTTAAATATCCGTATGATGATAATGGTCACGGTACTTGTACCGCTGGAATAATTGCAGGAAATGGTGAAAAATCAAATGGTATGTATCGTGGAGTTGCTCCTGGATGTAATATATATTGCTACAAAGCATTTGATAAGAGTGGTAAAGGATATATATCTGATATACTTTATTCAATGGAAATGGTTTCCGAAGAGTCTGAAAAACATAATATTAAGCTGTTATGTTTACCATTTGAGCTTCTACATTATAATATATTTCTACAAAAGTGTTTTGATATAATGGTTTCATTAGTAAATAGTAAAAACATAACTTGTATAGTTCCAAGTGGAAGCAATAAAAATTTAGATGGATCAATTACAGGAATTGCTTTATGTCCTGATTGCATAACAGTCTCAGGATATGATTCTACATCAAAGGTTAAGCCTTATACTTATTCATCTATAGGATCACTAAAAAAAGATTCAAAACCTAATTTATGTGCAGCATGTGTTGATATAGTTTCTTTAAACTCTAATACTAATTATATTTCCGAAAAAGATGGTATTAAACTTTATCCATCAAAACTTGATAGTTCATATAAAACATTTAGTGGTACCTCTCTAGCTGCTGCTTATGTAACTGGTATTTGTGCTTTAATTTATGAGAATAATGAAGATTTAACTCCAAAAGATATAATTTCACTTTTAAAAGTCTCTTGTGAACAACTTGATATGCCAAAGAATTGCCAAGGCGATGGAAAAATAAATATAAACTCTATATTAAAATGAAAGGTACTAATTTAAGCACCTTTCATTTTATAATTTTTTATATTAACTATTAAATTATTGTACAATATAGTTGGTAGGATCTACAGGATCATTATCTACTCTAAGTTCAAAATGTAAATGGGGACCAGTACTAAATCCAGTATTTCCAATAGCACCTATTATATCTCCTTTTTTAACCTTATCTCCTACCTTAACGTAAAAGTCACTTAAATGACCATAATATGTAACCATATTATCTTCATGCTTAACCATTATTAAATTTCCATAACCACCGTCATTATACTGTGCGTAAGTAATCTCTCCATCCATTGCAACTAATACATCATCTCCTATATTACCTGCAATATCTATTCCCTTATGGAAAGAGTTCCATCGCTCTCCATATCCAGAGGTCATGTATCCCCCCCTAGTTGGGCTACTTAAAAAAGCAACTCCATAATCATAAGGATTTTTTGTTCCTCTGTATATCTTTTTACTAATTTGCTCTTTTATTACTTCTTCACTGACAACCTTAGTTTCTATTAGTTTATTGTTTTCATAAGTAACTTCTTTAACTTGCTTCTTTAATCCAACTTCTCCATATTCAACCTTACTTTCTCCTAAATACATTGAATCACTTGGTATTATTATTGTATTAGGCTGAATTTTTACATTTTCCTCAGTAGTATATTTCACATTTAATTTAATCTTACTTGATTCTTCTTGTGATAATTTATATATATAATTAGCTAGTTCATCATTTGTCTGTAATAAACCTAAGTCAAATCTACTTTCTTGTAAATCTATATCTCCATTTATTTCAAATGATAATACTGAGTCTTCATTGATATTCATTTCGTCTATAACTTTCCTCAAAACTAAATCTTTTATATTAGTTAGATTATTTTCTATTGAAGTATATCCTATAACTTTATTATCCAATTTAACTTCATAGCCATTTATTTTACCCGTTAATGCAACAATTAAATTTTCAAATATATTATCATCAGATATTTTATCATATAAAGAATATCTTGAGTTATTTAAGTCAATATTATTTAATGCATCATTTGTATTAGCACTAACCTTAATACAATTAATATTTATAGTTAGAATAACACTAAATATTGATAATATAACATATTTAATTATTATTCCCGAGTCTCCTTTTGTATCCATAAAATCTCCTTTCATATTAATAATGTTAAGCAACACATCTATTAGTTTTGCCAAATTTAGAAATAATATTCTTTTTATATATTCAATAGTTTTGTTGAGCCTAATTCACCACTTTGTTATAATTATCTTACTATACAATTAATTTTAGAAAGGTAGATGTAAATATGAGCACTTTTATGCTTAAATCAAAGCCTTTAAAATTTACTCCTGTCAGTAATGCATTTATTGAAAAATATATGCCTAAAGCTAGAGGAGAATTTATTAAAGTATATCTTCTTATGCTTAAATATAATTTTACAGGCGAAATCGGTGTTAATGCATCAATCTTAGCTACATCATTGAACTTATTAGAGTCAGATATAATAAACGCCCTTAACTACTGGAATGAAGAAGGAGTAATTAAACTAGTTCCAATAGATAAAATGGGAAACTTTGATATAGAATTTATAGATCTTTCATCTGAAAATATTGTTAATAGAGAAGAAATCAATATATTAGCTGAACTTTCGGATGAATCTAACAATGGTATGCTAAAAGATATAGAAAAACTGTTAGGTAGACCACTATCCCCTAGTGAATTCACAACCTATATAAGTTGGAAAAAAGATTTTAAGTTTTCTTCAGAACTTATACTACTGCTTATAGAGTACTGTGTTTCTAAAGGAAAAACAAATCATAGATATATCGAAAAGGTTGCTTTAGCTTGGCATGAGATGAATATAAAAACAATTGATGACGCTCAAAATTATATAAGAAAAACTGAAGATAAATGGGGTACTTATAGAGAAATTTTAAAATTCTTAGGAATTAGAAATACTGATATAATGAAACCCCAAGAAGATATGTTAGAGAAATGGACTACATCGTACAACTTTTCATTAGATATAATAAAAAAAGCATGTGATATTTGTTTCCAAAGGTTAAATAGAGCTGATTTTAAGTATATAGATGGAATATTGTCCAGTTGGAATAAAGATAACTTAAGAACATTAAAACAAATTGAAGAAAAAGAAACCTCTTATAAAAATTCATCTTCTAAAAAGAATTTTAACACTCAAAAATCAAATTCATATGAAAAACCTAAATTAAGATTCAATAACTTTAAAGGCCGTGACTATGATTATGATGATTTAGAAAAGAAATTATTAGGATGGGATAATGATGATTAAAGGATATGAAAAAGAATTAACATTAATATATGAAAACATACGACTTGAAGAGGAAAAAAACTTAGAAAAAAGACGTAAAGAAATAAAGGAGAATCATCCAGATATCTTAGAATTAGATAACTTAATTCAGAAAAAATCACTTAATTTAGCTATGTCAATTTTAAAAGGCATAAATGAATTAGAACTTAAAAGTCTGAAAGAAGAAATAGTTGAACTTAGATTTAAAAAGTATGAAGCTCTCGTAGCCAATGGATATGATCCAGAATATTTAGCACTTCATCATAGATGTAGTAAATGTAAAGATCAGGGATACATTGGTAGTACAAAATGTATTTGCTATAAAAATAAATTAGTTAACCTTTACTATAAAGACTCTGATTTACAAGATTCACTAAGAGTAAATAACTTCAATAACTTTGATTTATCTTTATTTGCTAATTATAAAATAAGCGATGATAAGTACACCCCTAGGAAAAACATTGAAAATATTCTTGAGTATATAAATGGAGATTTTATTCCGAACTTTTCTAAAAATAATGATAATATGTTATTTTATGGTGATTCGGGGACTGGAAAAACCTTCCTAAGTTGTTGCGTAGCAAAAGAACTTCTTGATAAAGGCTATTTAGTCGTTTATAGAAGTATAGATGAACTTATTAAAAATTTAAGAGAAATAAGATTTGAAAATAATTATAATTTAGAAGACCTTTTAATAAATTGTGATCTACTAATAATAGATGACTTAGGCGCAGAACAACTTACAGAATTCTCTGCAACAGAATTTTTTAATTTTTTAAATAAAAAGTTATTAAAGAAGAAAAAAATGCTAATTTCTACAAACTTATCTTTACCTGATATAAGTAAAAATTATTCTGAAAGAATTTCTTCCAGACTCCTAGGGAATTTTAAGTTATATAAGTTTTATTCTGAAGACATAAGAATTCAATTAAATTTGAAGAAAAAATAAAAAGAAGTGTAATATTGAATGTTAAAAATTTAATGTTACACTTTTTTATTTATGTTCTATTTCTTTATTTATGTTCTATAAAGTATAATTTTATATACAAAAAAGACTTTAGATAAATCTAAAGTCTTTCTGGAGCTGGCAATAGGAATCGAACCTACAACCTGCTGATTACAAGTCAGCTGCTCTACCGTTGAGCCATGCCAGCA
>NZ_JADNKB010000014.1:29211-100126 GCF_015555225.1 Clostridium sp. D46t1_190503_E9 | reverse complement strand
CCCCTGTTCAATACAGAAATCATCTTCTTTGTGCATAACCCTTTTTTTATAATGTCCTTGACATAGGTATCAGTTTAAAACGTTAGCCCCTTGAAACTTGACTAAATTTGTAAAATAATTGTATATTTATAAAAAAAGAAACTCAGCTCTTCAGCTGAGTTTCTTCTTTAATTTCATGTACATTTGAAATTATAATTTCAAGCAGAATTTCATTTTTTCATTATTCTACTATATTTTGCTTAATATTAAATCTGCTAATCCATGCGCCATTTTATCTATTTCTTCTTGATTTTCCCCTTCTAGCATAACTCTAACTAGTGGTTCTGTACCTGAAGGTCTTATTAAAACTCTACCTGCACCATGTAGTGCTTCTTCTATCTTCTTTATTTCATTAACTATTTCTTCGTCTTCTAAGTATATATTTTTCTTTTCATTTGGAACTGTAGCATTAACTAAAACTTGAGGAAGCTCCTTCATTATTCCAGCTAATTCACTTAACGTTTTTCCACTTTTCTTTGCTATTGCAGCAACTTGAAGAGCTGTAACTAATCCATCACCAGTTGTATTATAATCTAAGAATATTATATGTCCTGATTGTTCTCCACCTAAAACATATCCATCCTTAACCATTTCTTCTAATACATATCTGTCTCCGACCTTAGTTTTTATAACATTGATACCTTCTCTTTTAGAAGCAATATCTAAACCAAGATTACTCATTACTGTAACAACTAAAGTATCATCTTTAAGCTTTCCTAAGTCTTTAAGATATTTTGCACATAGCATTAGTATGAAATCTCCATTTATAAGATTTCCTTTTTCATCTACTGCTAAACATCTATCTGCATCTCCATCAAAAGCAAATCCTAAATCACATTTTTTTCTTATAACATAATCTTGTAATTCTTCTGGATGTGTTGATCCACAGTTTTCATTTATATTTGTTCCATCTGGATTATCATTTATAACATAAACTTCTGCTCCAAGTTGTCTAAATGCCTTTACTGCCGCTTTGTAACATGCTCCATTAGCGCAATCTAAAGCTACTCTTAAACCTTTTAAATCTACTGGAATTGTTGATAATGCATAATCAGTATATTCATCAAGAGCTCCAACTTCAATTGATGATCTTCCTAAGTCATGTCCTGTTGGACTTGGTACTCCTTCAAATCCACTTTCTATAACTCTTTGAATTTCATCTTCTAATTCATCTTGTAATTTGTATCCTTTATTATCAAAAAACTTTATTCCATTATATTCTACAGGGTTATGTGATGCTGAAATCATTATACCTGCATCAGCATTATATTCTCTAATTAAGTGTGCTACTGCTGGAGTTGGAACCACGCCTAATATAACAGCTTCTGCTCCTACTGATAGTATTCCTGATACTAAAGCTGCTTCTAGCATATCTCCTGATATTCTTGTATCTTTAGCAACTAATATTTTTGGCTTGTGAGTTCCTTCTGTTAATACATAAGCTCCTGCTCTCCCTAAGCCATACGCTATTTCAGATGTTAATTCTGTATTGGCAATACCTCTAACTCCATCTGTCCCAAACATTCTACCCATATTTTTTACCTCACTTTTTCTATTGGTTTATTGGTTTTACATAATGTCCTAATAAATAGTATACATTCACAAATTATATATTACAACTTTATTATTATTACAACTTTATTATATTCTATTTTTCTTCTAATCTATCTAGAATTAAGTTATATCCTCCAGTACCATAATTCAAACATTTATTCACTCTACTTATAGTTGCTGTACTGGCTCCAGTTTCATCTGCAATTTCTGTATATACCTTCTTTTCCTTCAACATTTTTGCAACATGCATTCTCTGTGCTAGTGCCTTAAGCTCATTTATTGTTGCAACATCTTCAAAGAAATTATAGCAATCATCTATATTTTCTAACTTCAAAACAGCTTCAAAAAATAGATCTAGCTCTGGATTTTTAAGCTTGCTTTCTGCTTGACCCAAATATCTCACTCCTTGTTTTCTTTTGAATACTACTAATAAATTATACCTGTCTTTTTATTTGTTTACAACTTTATTGCCATAAAGCATTTTTTATCTAAATCTCTGTATTACTATCCCCATGTGGATATCTTAATTCCCTTAATCCCTTTTCCTTTAACTCATCATATATAGCTTTAGTTGGGACTAGCCATACTTCTCCTGTTCCTCTATATACATTAAGTAAACCTTCTCCATTGAGTGCAGTTCCTATTAATGTAGTTCCTGATTTTTCTACAGTAAATTCTATATTTGAACTTCTTAAAATAGCAAAGTTACCATCTACCTTTAAAGTATCTCTAAACATCTTACATCTTAATATTTCCTTATCTGGAACTGGTATTTCCAATACTACTATACCACTTCCACTTAATTTGGTTTGATATACTCCTTCATTTCCAAAAATTAATGAAGATACATTTTTATGAATTACAGGCTCTACTTCTACACTCTCTTCACATGCATAGAATAACCCATCATCAACAATTATTTCTTCGTCTTCCAATTCTATTAAAGTAAAATGTCCAAATGTGGGTTCTAAAAACACCTCACCACTTCCCCTAATAATTGGCTTAAACATTGATTCATTTGTTACCTTACTTGAAAAAAACTTTTTCCCAAGTCCTATAATTCCTCCAGTTTTATTTTCTATCTCTATATTCCCCTTCATATAACTTAGGGCTCCTGCTTCTATCTTAACTGAACTATCATCTAGTATTAATCTAATTTGTCTTAATTTTATTGATGATTTTTTCATAAAATCTAATTGTATTGATAAGTTTAAATCATCTGATCCCTCTAAATCATCATACTCTAAAATTTGAAATATTGTGTCACCTTTCATTTCTGAAACCATTGTCATCCTATTATTTGTATTAAATGAAGTTATCATAATATCTCCTCCTATATCTATATTTTACCATAATTTTATATTTTAAAACTACCTCGCACTTTAATGTATATTTGGTATGCAACTTTGGAAGAATTAATATATATCAATTAATTCAAAATTTTATTTAATTGTTGGAGGTGCTTTATGAAAGCAATTGTATATGAAGGTATTAGGGATACTAGAAATACAGCAGACATAATAACTCAAGGTACTACTCAAAATACTGGAAATGACCAATCTAATGCATTTGACAATCAAGACTACTCATCTAATATATTTAACGACAGAAAGGATACATATATAAAAATAATATTGAAACCATAAAATTTAGCAAAACTTATTTTAAGCTATTGAGTAACCGACCTCATATAATTTCATTGAATTAAAGTTAATAATTCTAACTTTAATTTAAAACTTAGTAAATATTGACTAAGGTAATAATATATATCCTTAGTCAATATTTTAATCATGTAATATAATTACCTTCTAACCTATTAATACTCAATCTATTTATACCACTCCTCTTCATTTATTCCTATTTCTATAAAATAAAACTTTTAAACCACACCTTATATATCTTTAATTTATCCTACTTTAGCAAAGATCTTAATTTTTTTATTAGAACCTAATAATACCTCTGAAATATGTAATCTCAATACCTTTCTTTATTTATCAAGTATATTATCTACAAAAACTTCTAAAACTATATCTAGTATAATTTTTTGGAGGTGTCTTATGAAGGCTATTGTTTATGAGGGTATTAGAGATGTTAGAGTCGAAAATGTTGAAGATCCTAAAATAGAACATAATGAAGATATTATAGTTAAGGTTACATCTACAGCAATATGTGGATCTGACCTTCATTTAATTCATGGCAGAGTTCCTAATCTTAGAAAGGGATCAGTTTTAGGGCATGAAACTATGGGAATAGTTGAAGAAGTAGGTAAAGATGTTAAAAAGATTAAAAAAGGTGATAGAGTTATTGTACCTTTCCCTGTTTCTTGCGGACATTGTTGGTATTGTGATCATGAATTATATTCACAATGTGATAATTCTAATCCCTATGGAGAAGTTGGAGGATTATTTGGATATAGTGATACCTTTGGTGGTTATGATGGAGGTCAAGCAGAATATTTAAGAGTTCCTTATGCTAATGTTGGGCCTACTATAATTCCTGAAGAACTTGAAGATGAACAAGTATTATTTTTAACTGATATATTACCAACATCTTACTGGGGTGTTGAAATGAGCGGTATGAAAAAAGGTGATACTGTCGTAGTTCTTGGATGTGGTCCAGTTGGACTTTTATCTATAAAATGGGCAATATTCAAAGGTGCAAAGAGAGTCATCGCTGTAGATTGTGTAGACTATAGATTAAATCATGCTAAAAGCTACAAGGGTGTAGAAACTGTTAATTTAGAAGATTATGATGATACTGGAGAATATCTAAAAGAATTAACTAATGGTGGTGCCGATGTTGTAATTGATTGTGTTGGCATGGATGGTAAAATGTCTACATTTGAAAAAGTGGAATCTATGCTAAAACTTCAAGGTGGCTCTAAATCTGCAATAGAAATTGCTAGTAGAGCTATTAGAAAATGTGGTACTGTCTCTATGGTTGGTGTTTATGGCGCTAGATATAACTTATTTCCACTTGGCGATTTCTTTTCTAGAAATGTAACTTTAAAAATGGGTCAATGCCCAGCTCAAGCATATGTTGATCCAATCTTAAAGCTTATACAAGAAGGTAAATTCGATGCTAGAGATATAATAACACACAAAATATCATTAAATGATGGTGAACATGCTTATGATATTTTTGATAATAAAAAAGACAACTGCATAAAAGTAATATTAAAACCTTAGTAGCATTTTACAGAGCAAAATAATGAAAAGTTAATGATGTTTTGCTTCTAAGTATTTCATTCCCCAATATTAATTTAAATTTAAAATATAAGTTGGCTAAGATAAATAGACTGTTAAATAAACATATAGCGAGCAATTAGAAGTACTTGGCGAAGGAAGAGGTACTAGGCCTTAGCGTTGTTGGTTTGTTTGAGCGTAGCGAGTTAACCAAAACTCTTGGCATAGTACATCTTACGAGCCTAGTACTTCTTTGCATAGCTATTTAGCTTATGGAACATATCTAGTTATCGTAGCCTTTATATTCTCAGTTTAAATGTATTCCTTAGCGTCTTCTTCTCCTGTCATTACTCTTATTGCTCCTTGTGCTAAGGCTAATAATTCATCTTCTCCTGGATAAACTACAATAGGTGCTATCCATCCTACTCTTTTCCTTAATTCATCTATAACTTTTTCTGAATAGGCTATTCCACCTGTAAATATTATTCTATCAACTTTTCCTTCTAAAACTGTTGCCATTTCTCCAATTGATTTTGAAATTTGATATATAAATGCATCAAAACAAACTTGAGCTTTCTTATCCCCTTCTGCTGCTAACTTTAGCACATCTCTAGCATCATTTGTATTTAAGTATGCTACAAACCCACCTTTTCCAACTGCCTTGCTATATACTTCTTGCTCTGTAAATTTTCCACTATAACACATTTTTATAAGAGCTCCTACTGGCAACGAACCTGCTCTTTCTGGTGAAAATGGGCCTTCTCCATCTAAGGCATTATTTACATCTACTACTTTTCCATTTTTATGAGCTCCTACTGAAACTCCGCCTCCCATATGAACAACTATTAGGTTTAAATCTGTATATTTAATTCCAGATTCCCTTGCATATCTTTTAGCTACAGCTTTTTGATTTAATGCATGAAACTTACTAACTCGTTCTAATTCAGGAACACCTGAAATTCTTGCAACTTCATTAAGTTCATCAACAACAACTGGATCTACTATGAAAGCTGGTATTTTCAGTTCATTACCTATTTGGTTTGCAATTATTCCTCCTAAATTTGAAGCATGCTGTCCTTGCACACCATCTTTTAAATCCTGAAGCATTTTTTCGTTAACTTTATAAGTACCACTTTCCATAGGCTTTAGCATCCCACCTCTACCTACTACTGCATTTAAAGTATTTATATCAAAGTTCTTTTCTTTTAATACATTCATTATAATGTCTCTTCTAAATTTAAATTGATCATATATTGTTTCATATTTTGATATTTCCTCTGATGAGTGTCTTAAAGTTTCCACTAATACTTCTTGTTCTCCATCATATACCCCTATTTTAGTTGATGTTGAACCTGGATTTATTATAAGTAATTTTAAAGCCATTTAAACGTCCTCCTAACTGCTTATTTATATTCTTTAGCTATCTCTTCTCCCCTCAAAACTCTTAAAGTTCCTTGAGCTAAAGCTAACAGCTCGTCTTCCCCTGGATAAACTGTGATTGGTGCTATAAAATCTACTTTAGTATTTAAATCAACTATAAGCTTTTTCCAATAAGCTATTCCACCTGTAACTATAATTCTATCTACTTTCCCTTCTAAAACTGTTGCCATTTCTCCTATTGATTTAGCAATTTGATAAACAAATGCATTATAATACTTTATAACATCCTCTCTTCCTTCATCTACCCAATTTTCTAATTCTCTAGCATCATTTGTATTTAAATATGCTACAAATCCGCCTTTTCCAACTATCTTGCTATATATTTCTTTTTCTGTATATTTACCACTAAAGCATAACTTTATTAATTCACCAATTGGAACACTTCCTGATCTTTCTGGTGAAAATGGTCCATCTCCATCTAAGGCATTATTTACATCTATTACTTTTCCATTTTTATGGGCTCCTACTGAAACTCCTCCCCCTAGATGTACTACTATTAAATTTAAGTTTTTATAACCTTTCCCGGACTCTATTCCATATCTTTTTGCAACTGCTTTTTGATTTAAAGCATGAAATTTACTAACTCTTGGTAATTCAGGTACTCCGGATATTCTTGCTACGTCTTCTAATTCATCAACAACTACTGGGTCAACTATATATGCTGGTACATTTAATTCTTTAGCAATTTCATTTGAAATTATTCCTCCTAAGTTAGAAGCATGTTGTCCTTGGACTCCAACTTTTAAATCTTCCAACATAAGATTATTTACTAAATATGTTCCGCCTTCCATTGGCTTTAGCATTCCGCCTCTACCAACGATTGCATTCAGGCTTTTTACGTCAATATTATTTTCCTCTAATGCCTTTATAATTATTTCTTTTCTAAATAGGAACTGATTATAAATGCTATCATATTTTCCTATTTCTTCTGCGGAATGTCTTAAGGTTTTAACAAAAACCTCTTTTTCATCTTGGTAAACACCAATTTTAGTTGAAGTTGATCCTGGATTGATAATTAATAGTTTATAAGACATAACAAAGTCTCCCCCATATTTTATATTATTTTTTTGCTTCTGCAACTAGTGCAGCTAACGCAATGGAGTGTACCTTTGTTTCAAAACTATCAGCTCTTGATGTCAAAATTACTGGTGCAGATGTTCCAACTAAAAGTCCTCCATTTCTTGATTTTGATGTATATGTTAATGTTTTGTACATAACATTTGCGCTTTCAATATTTGGAAGTAAAATTACATCTGCTTTTCCTGCTACTTTTCCTGTTATTCCTTTATGGTGGGCGGCTTCTTCTGATAAAGCATTATCTAAAGCTAAAGGCCCATCCACTATACAACCCTTAATTTGTCCTCTATCATTCATCTTTGATAATAATGATGCATCTATTGTTGCTGGCATATCTGGATTAACTACCTCTACTGCACATACTGGAGCCACTTTTGGAAGTTCTATTCCACAAGCATGTGCAACCTCTACTGCATTGTTTAATATTTGAACCTTTGCTTTTAAATCTGGATAAGTATTAAATGCTGCATCTGTTAATAAAATTAATCTATCTATCCCTTCTATTTCAAACACCGCTACATGAGACATAAGCTTTCCTGTTCTTAGGCCAACTTCCTTATTAAGAACACTTCTTAAAAATGTTGCTGTATCTACTAATCCTTTCATGACCATATCAGCTTCACCAGATGATACTAATCTTATTGCTTCTAAAGCAGCTTTATTTACATTTGTCTCATTTACAATTTCAAATTGTGTAAGATCCATATCAATCCTATCAGCTATTTCATTTATTTTTACTGAATCACCAACTAGAATTGCATCTGCTATTCCCCTTTCTTTAGCAGCTTTAATTGCTTCTAATACTGGTTCATCTTGTGCTACTGCTACTGCAACTTTCTTCTTAGCACAACCATTGACCTTTTTTAATAAGTCATCAAAATTCTTACTCATTTCAGCACCCCTCATTTAATAGTGTAAGTTTTTTTATAATCAAGTATTATTCTAATAATTAAGAATTTTCTTTCTTTAATATTTATTATAATCCCTAATTAATATTTATACACTATAATTTTGTGAAATTTATATCAATTGTTGATATAATTTACAAATATTTCCCTTTATATTGTAGCAAAAAAAATTCTGAAAACTTAAATTTTCAGAATTTTCTTTAATATTTATTTCATTGGTTTATATTCTTGAATTATTTTCTCTGCAACCTTTAATCCATCAACTGCAGCTGATATTATACCACCTGCAAATCCAGCTCCCTCTCCTGCTGGGAATAGCCCATTCATAGATATGCTTTGTAAGTTTTCATCTCTTGTCATTCTAACTGGAGCAGATGTTCTTGTCTCTATTCCTGTTAAAATTGAGTCATAGTTTCCATATCCCTTTATCTTTTTATCAAAATCAACTATACCTTCTTTTAGCGCTTCTATTACATAATCAGGAAGACACTCTCTTAAATCTTTAAATACATATCCTGCTGTATAACTAGGAGTAACAGAGCCAAGCTTTGTACTAACTTTATCTTGCATAAAATCTCCAACTAATTGTACTGGAGCCTTATACTTTCCTCCTCCCAACTTATATGCTAAGCTTTCATAATGTCTTTGGAATTCCATTCCTCTAAGTGGTGAATCTCCTTCAAAGTCTTCTGGTCCTACAGTTACAACTAAAGCTGAGTTTGCATTAGCTAAATCTCTAGCATGATAACTCATACCATTTGATACTAATCTCTCATTTTCTGATGCTGCTGCAACTACAACCCCACCTGGACACATACAAAATGAATATACAGCTCTCTTTAACTTTTCACTTTGATATGTTAACCTATATTCAGCTGCCTTAAGCTTTGGATGCTGATACATATCTCCATATTGACTTTTATTTATAAGTTCTTGTGGATGTTCTATTCTAACACCAATTGCAAAAGCTTTAGGTTGCATAAATACATCTCTTTTATGTAACATTTCATATGTATCTCTTGAACTGTGTCCTATTGCAATAATAAGATTTTC
Organism: Clostridium sp. D46t1_190503_E9; assembly: GCF_015555225.1. NCBI lineage: Bacteria > Bacillati > Bacillota > Clostridia > Eubacteriales > Clostridiaceae > Clostridium > Clostridium sp. D46t1_190503_E9. The sequence continues at coordinate 90,870 of NZ_JADNKB010000014.1, read as the reverse complement.
ACATTCTATTTCTTTGCCATTTACTATAATAGATTTTACTCTACCATCTTCGCTTTTTATATCTTCTAATTTAGATGAAAATAAAACTTCTCCACCTAATTCCTTTATTTTTTCTCTGATGTTTTTTACTACACCCTTTAGAAGGTCTGTTCCAACGTGAGGTTTTGCTACATAAGTAATTTCTTCTGGTGCTCCTGCTCTAACTAACTCTCTTAAAACATAATCACATCTTGTATCTTTTATTCTTGTTGTTAACTTACCATCTGAAAAAGCTCCAGCTCCACCTTCTCCAAATTGAACATTAGACTCTGTATTTAATTCACCTGTTTTCCAAAAGTTATCAACAGTCTCTGTTCTTTTATCCACATCTTCTCCACGTTCTATCACCAATGGTTTATATCCTTTTTCTGCTAGTAATAATGCAGCGAATATTCCTGCTGGTCCAAATCCAACTACTACTGGTCTATTTTTCAGCTCCTTATCCCCTGAAACTATTTCTGCATTATAAGAAGGTGCTTCAAACTTTACATCTTTATCTTTTAATCTGTTAACTAATTTTTCTTCATTTTTGTGTTCTACTTCTACACAATATATGTACTTTATATCATTTTTCTTTCTTGCATCTAGGCTTTCTTTTATTATTTTAATATTTTTTATTTCTGATTCAGAAATCTTTAACTTCTTAGAAACCCTTTTAATCAATGTGTCTTTATCTTCATCTATCTTTAAAGCTATATTATTAACTCTAATGGACATATTATAATCCCCTTTCTATTAGTCACTCTTATATATCAAAGCTTTATTGTACCTTATATATAATTTAAATTAAACATTCATTAGATTGCACCTTATTTTAACATAAATTTATTATTAGTAGTATTATTTTTATATGTATTATTTTCTACTATTTTCTTATATTAAATAATCTATATCATCTAATTTTATAAATAACTTTAGATAAAAAGTAAATAGCCATATATCTTAATAATTTTATCTTCACTTAATATTAGTGAGAACTTATATCTTTTTTAATAAATAAAAAAAGATCCATAGAAATACCTATGCATCTTTTCACTTGAATTACTCATTATTATTGCTATTATTAACATTATTATTAGTTTCAGGTGGCTTTTGAGCAACTTGTTTTGCTACTGTAAATGCAACATTTTCAACAGAAACTACACTGAAGTTCTCATTTAAACCTTGAAGTGTAACTTTAGGCTCTTGTTCAAAGCTTCCATCTTCCTTAAATGAACTTACATCTATAGAAGCTTTTATATTTTCTTCAGTTACATTTCCTATTTCATCTTCATAACCACTTATAGTCACCTTTATGGTATCTTTAGTTGGTGTAATTTTTACGCCTTCACTTTCCCCTGTTATACTATATTTCACATTAAAATCCTTAGTAGCAAATCTTATTACATTAACTTTAACTGTAATATAATCTTCCCCTTGAGATATTCTTAATCCTTCTGGAACTACTATCCCAAGCGATACATCTTTACTTTCATTTACTGAACTTAAATCTAGAGGAGTTGAATTTACTTCACTTATTGTATCTAATATCTCCTTAGGCCCTAAAATTTCCACAAACTTTTTATTGCTTTCCATGGACTTTAGTTTAAGTCCATTAGGTAACTTTCCTGTAGTTACTACATTTACTTTTACAGATTTACCTTTACTAACTCTTATTTCAACATTAGCAAATTTTTCTGAAAGCAAAACTCCTTCAACCGCGTTTCCATTTTCATCTAATGGTTTTATATCATAACTGCCTACTACATTTTCAAAAACATCCTCTTTATTATCTGAGACAACTAAATTTGATACCTTTGAAACAACTGATTCAGCTCCCGTTACCTTAACTTCTTTTGGTTCTATAGTTGCCTCTGATGCAAAATATCCTTGTCTTGGTGTAACTTTAATATTTGAGGTTATCGGCATAGTTTTTTCTACCATATCTTCTATCTTAACCGATACTGTCAGTGTATTAGTATTTCTTATACTTACCGTAATCGGATAATCTACTATAGATACAGGAACTTTATTTTCTCCCTTTTTCCAAGCATATTCACTTAAATCAACTTGAACTTTAAAGTCACTTTTTTTTATTTTATTTATGTCACTTGTATTTCCTTCAACTTTTAAAGTTACATATAATTCCTGATTTGGTGTTAATGCTAATTTTGAGCTAGTTAAAGCTTCTGTATTAATTAATTCAACTGGTATCTTACTTATTTCTGTAGTTCTTATTTTATTTTCTACATTGGTTACATAAACCCATAAGCCTATAGATAATAAAAGGCATATTACTGGTATTATTAATCTACTTTTTTCCTTCTTATCCAAGCTTTCACCCTCTCCCCAGCTGATTTAACATTCTTCTTATCATTATGTTGCATCATTTTAAGTAAAATTACTCTTAATTTTTCTCTATCATAATTTCTTGTTAATCTACCATTTATGGCTAAAGAGATTATCCCAGTTTCTTCAGATACTACTAAAACTATAGAATCCGAAACTTCTGATAAACCTATTGCTGCTCTATGCCTTGTTCCAAGCTTTTTATTTATTGTATTATTATTTGTAAGTGGAAGTACACATCCTGATGCTAATATTCTATCTTTTCTTATTATAGTAGCACCATCATGTAATGGTGTATTAACAACAAATATATTTTCTAGTAAATTTGAAGTTACTTTTGCATCTAAAATAGTTCCAGAATTAAGTATTTCTCCTAATCTGGTCGCCTGTTCTATAACTATTAATGCACCCGTTTTTGTTTCTGCTAAGTTTCCAACTGCATTAATTATTTCATTTACAGTTAAGTTTCTTTCTTCTTCATCTTGAATATTGTGTAATTCTTCAAAAGCACTTCTTCCTATGTGCTCTAATGCTCTTCTTATCTCTGGTTGAAATATTATAACAACAGATAAAAGACCAATGGTCAATGTCTTATTTAAAATGAAGTTTAGCATTTCTAGTTTTAAGACATAACTTATAGGTATCAATGCCACCATAAGTATAATACCCTTCAAAAGTTGTTCTGCCCTTGTTTCTTTTATTAGTATATATCCTTTATAGAATATATAGGCAACTACTAATATATCTAAAACTGCAAATATAGATATATTTTTTAGAGTGTTTGTTATAACTGTACTAATCTCCTGCATAAAGGGCACCCCCCTAATTTTCATATACTATTAATTATACACCAATAAGTAAATTCTTAGTATAATATTTAAAATTTTTTTAATTCTATAATATTTTTCACTTTACTGTAATATAAATTTATGTAAAGAAATTTATATGGGGTGATAAAATTATGAAAGAAAAACTTAGTACTTTGTTCAAGGATCATAAAAATTTAACGGTATTCATAATATCGCTACTGTTACTCTTATCATTTTCAATGTTTTTTATCATATATAACTCAGATTCCAATAGAGCTAAAAGAACTCTAAAAAGTATTGGTAATGAATTAAATACTGTAAATACAAATCTTGAATCAGGTATAAAAGATTTAACTATTGATACAACTAAATCCTACGACCTTTTAGTATCTGGATCAAATAAACTAAAAGAATTATTAAATTTAACTTCTCAAGTCGAAGATACTGATTCTGAAATTTCATCTATAAAAAATGATTTAAGCAATGCTATAAGCTCTACTATATCCTTATATGATAATTGTATTAATATTCTCTCTAATCCTAAGGACATAACGTCTAGTGCTGATTTAGATAACTTTAATTCCTTTAAAGAAATTTGCCTAAAAGATTATTCTATTTTAGCACAAGACAAAATTAATATAGATTTTTCTAATGATACATTACAATTTTTTGATAATACTTATAATTATTTGAATACTATAATTAAGGTTAATAGAGATTCTGAGTTTCAAAATACGCAACAACGAGAATTTTTTCTTCGTCTTGATTCATTTAATTCAGAATTTAACTCATTAAATGAAGATTTAATGCCTGCTATCAATAAAATAAGAGAAGACAAAAGAGATTTACAGGTTATAGTTGAGGATTTATATAGCAAGGAAAAATCTTATGAAAATTTGAAATCTAAAATTATATCTATGTCTATTCCAGATGGATGCATGGATATATATGATGCTTTAGATGAATATTTTAATATGTACTATATCTATTTAAAATCTATTAAAGAAGCTGTTATATACGAGAAAACTTGTTCAGATATAGATAAGTTCTCTAAAGAAATTAACAAAAATTATAAGAATGCTACTTCTAAAAGAAATGATGTAATAGATGCTTATTCTAATTACAAAAATATTCTGGAAAAATAATGTGTATTAAATTTTTCCTTTTGGAAATAATAATTTTGGATTATATATTATCCAAAAGGAGGTTATTTATGAAATATTTAAAAACAATACCTATTTTATTTTTAACCTTTTTATTTTCAGCAGAAATACCTGTGTTTGCTTATAAAAATGTTAGTTTAGTAGGTAATTCTAACAGTTCAATAAGCACTAATTTAAATGGAGAAGTAAATAGTACTATAATAAATATGCCAAAAGAAAATGTGATTGAGGTTTTCAATTACAATGACAACATACTATATTTAACAGAAGATGACGTAAATTTGATGGCTAAAATCGTTTATGCTGAAAGTAAAGGTGAACCCTATGAGGGTAAAGTTGCAGTTGCATCGGTTATTTTAAATAGGGTATTAAGTCCAGGATTTCCAAATAGCATTAGTGAGGTTATATTTCAACCTAAGGCATTCTCTTGTGTAGTAGATGGTCAAATATCTGTTACCCCAACTGAAGAATGTTATAATGCAGTTTATGAGGCTATAAAAGGTAATGATCCTACAAATGAAGCATTATTCTTTTATAATCCTGCTATAGCTACTTGCTCCTGGATGCAAGATGTTGAAAAAGCTGATAGTAAATCTATTGGCCAACACTTATTTTTCAAAACAAAATATTAAAAAGATCATAGGAATGTCGAAAGACATTCCTACTAGTTTATAATTTTAAATATAAAACTTATGCTTATTATATTAAGTTTTCAAACTATTAGCCTATATTAATAATAAAAAAAGAAATTCAGCAAAAGCTGAATTTCCAACTCAATTATCCATTTTCAATTGTTAATAATTATTTATTAATTATTTATTATTCAAATGTTCCCTTCACTACTGGTTTCCCATTTTGAATCATTATTTTTCCCATAGCTATAACAGTATCTATTTCTAATGAACTTTCATCTACTAAAACTAAATCAGCATCTTTTCCCTTTTCTATTGCTCCCTTATTTGAAAGTTTTAATATACTTGCAACATTAGATGTTATAACTTTAATAGCATCTTCAATTTTTATATTATATGTTTTTATAGCTTCTCTTACTTCTCCATATAAAGTTGATACTGCACAAATACCTACTTTACTTAAGCTTCCATCCTTATCGAATATAGGCATACTTCCATTTCCATCTGAAGAAAATGTAACATGTGATAAATCAACGTTATTATTAAGCAAAATACTTAATCCTTCACTTGCTCTAAGCTCACCTGGTTCTAAACAACTAGGATCTGAACTTGTAGTAAGATCTATAAACCCACCCTTGCTTACATATTCTTCTCCGGCCTCAAATAATTCTTTATTTCTATTAATATGAGTTGGAAGCAATTGTGTTGCTGGAATTTCTGTTTCCTCAATTAACTTAAATAAATAATTTAACTTTCTATCTCCATTACCTAAATGGATATTTACTATTCCTGATTTTCCAGCTAATAATCCTCCAACTCTAGCTTGAGCTACTGTTTGAGCAAATTGTGTAAATGTAGCTTGAGAACTTCTATTATCAGAAATAGCTACTTCTCCTACTCCTATAATCTTATCAACCAGCATTATATCTCCCTTTATACTATTAGTTAAAGTTTTTACTGGTATTTCATATGAACCTGTATAGCAATATGTAGTTAGACCCTCTTCTTCTAGAGCCCTTGCCTTAGCTATCAAGCTGGCCATATCTCTACAAATTCCATCTGTTCCTATGCACCCAACAACTGTTGTTATACCAGCAGTTGTTAAGTCTGTTAATTTTATTTCTGGAGTCCTAGTCTTAAAACTTCCTTCTCCACCAGCACCATTAATATGAACGTGACAATCAATAAAGCCAGGAAAAAGTAATTTTCCTGCTCCATTTATAATCTTTATATCTATAAAATCCTTAGGAATCTTTAGATTTTCATATATCCCTTCAATTTTAGTTGATGATATTACTACATCTTTTTCTCCTTGGTATTCTGGAGAATAAACCTTAATTCCCTTTATTACCGTTATCATCTACGTCACTCCTATAGTTAATTATTTAAGATATCGTCTATATTACTATTATTATAAATTGAGTTTGAATACTTAGATGCAAGCTCTTTTGCATAGTATTTACTTTTATCAGTATTCAAATCCTTATAAAGTAAAGATATCTTATAATAAGACTCTTCTATATAGTTCCCATTTTCGTAGCTAGATATATACTTTTCAAAACTTTTTATTGCTTGGTCATTCATCCCTAATCTTTCATACGTTGAAGCTAGCAAAAATATTATATCATCATTTAAATGGTTATTCTCTGAATATAAAACTGTATCCTCTAATATATCTCTAGCAGCATCATAATTTTCTTCAGCAAACAAATTAGTTGATTCAATATAATTTTCTCTTATTTCTTCTTCTGTTAATGCATTGTGTTCTAAATCAACTTCTTCTTTATCTTCTATACCATCATTAATTTCTTCCATAACATTACTGACTTCTTCTGTCTCATTACTAATTTCTTCTGTACTATTATCAATAGAATTTAAAATTCCCCCCGAATTTTCTTCTACTATACTTTCATTTTTATTAGCTATATCAAAACTACTTTCTGTATTATTTTTTGAATTATTTTGTAATTTATATTTCACTAGGATTCCTGATACTATAATAATACATATTATAGATGTTACTAGAATGGGTTTTATTCCAATATTTCTATTACTGTTTGTATTTAATATTTCATCTATTTCTTTATTAATACTATTAGCTAATATATTACCCTTATCTAAAGAGAATACTTTTTCAATGCATCTTTTACAATCATCATATTGCCCTTTTCTCATATAACATATTGCTAAAGCATTATTTACATTTATAGAATTATAGTCACTTTCTTTACAATACATCAAAACTTCTATAGCTGCATCTATATTTAAGTCTTCTATTAATTTTTCTGCATCTTTAAATAAATCTCTTCTTTGGAAATCTCTTTCTATATCTTTTAAATACGCTTCGGAAATTTCATCTTCATTATTATATTTGTTTATTTTCCATAATGAGATTGCATCTTCAAGATCTCCTTTTAAATATAACAGTAGGCCTTTTAAATTAAGTAAATTTGAATCTTGTAAGTCTCTTGATATACCTACCTCGCAAACTAATATAGCTTTATCTATATATCCATCATTATATAAACTAAGTGCTTTTTCATAAGTCTTTATACCCTTTTTTCTCATTTATAATTACCTCATTTTAATTTTTATAAGTAGAATATTAATCCTATTATTGCTGCTATTACTATAACTAATATAGGGTGTACTTTTTTACTTAATAGTATTACTCCTATTATCGAAGTTATTATGATACTCTTTAAATCTAAATAGGATTCTTTAGCTAGATCTAAAAAAGCTTTTATTATTAAAGCAATTAGAACTGGTCTCATTCCCATTAATGCCGCTTTAATAACTGTAGATTCTTTAAATTTTTCTAATGTTTTACTAATTATAGATACTAATATAAAGGATGTTATAACTACTCCTAAAGTTGCCATAACACTTCCTAAAACCCCAGCCAATTTGTACCCTACGAATGTTGCTGAATTTATTGCAACTGGTCCTGGTGTCATTTGTGATATTCCTATAATATCCAAAAATTCATTTATACTAATCCAATTATTATTTTCTACTATTTCTCTTTGAATAAAAGGAAGCATAGCATAGCCTCCACCGAAGCTAAATGAACCTATCTTAAAGAAAGAAAAAAATAATTTTATCAATAACTCCAACTAGCTCACCTTCCTTCTTAAAAAGATGATTCCATATATAGCTGATGCCATTATTACTATAATTGGATGAATATCAAAAAATGTTAATGCTATAAGTGCTACTATTATTGTTAGAACTGTTCTTTTATTCTTTTCTAACCCCTTACTCAAGCTTATTGCTCCAACTAGTACTAACATAGGAACTGCTGCAGTTATCCCTTTAAAAGCAGCATTAACATAATAGTTATTTCTAAACTGCATAAAGAAAGCTGCAATTATGATAATTATTAAAAACGATGGTAATATGACTGCTAATAGAGCCATTATAGCGCCTATTAATCCTCCAATTTTATACCCAAGAAATATTGAACAATTAACCGCTAATGCACCTGGAAGACTTTGTGATACAACTAATACATCCATAAACTCTTCTTTTTCAATCCATTTTTTATTATTAACAACCTCCTCTTCTATTAATGGAATCATTGCATATCCGCCTCCAAAGGTAAAAGCTCCTATTTTAAAGAATGCAATAAACATTTCTAGAACTTTTTTCATATTTTCACCACCTTAGTTAATCCTATATATTTATTATGCATATAAGATATTAATTTAAAATAAAAAAGTCGCATTTATAGTATGCGACTTTTCTTTATTTTAATTATTCTTGTTCTAATATTATTTTCTTAGCTGTTAAGATTGATGTAGCACTCATTGAGAATTCATCTAAACCATATTCAACTAATGTTGGAATTGCAGCTTCATCTCCAGCCATTTCTCCACACATTCCAACCCATTTGCCATGCTTATGAGCTCCATCTATAGTCATCTTTATTAATCTTAATACAGCTGGATGCATTGGATTATAAAGGTATGATACTTTTTCGCTCATTCTATCAGCCGCTAAAGTGTATTGAATTAAATCATTTGTTCCTATTGAGAAGAAATCTACATGCTTAGCTAATTCATCTGCATATACAGCCGCAGCAGGGATTTCAACCATTATACCCCATTGAATTTTTTCTGAGTATTCTATTCCTTCTGATTTTAATTCAGCTTTACATTCATCTACAAATTCCTTTGCAGCTTGGAATTCTTCTAAACCTGAAATCATAGGGAACATTACTGCAAGATTTCCATAAACAGAAGCTCTTAATAAAGCTCTTATTTGAACCTTGAATATATCTTTTCTATCTAAGCATAATCTTATAGCTCTGTAGCCTAAGAAAGGATTCATTTCTTGTGGTAATGGTAAGTATGGAAGTGTTTTATCTCCACCAATATCTAGTGTTCTTATAACAACTTGTTTTCCATCCATTATTTCAAGAACTTTCTTATAAGCTTCGAATTGTTCTTCTTCTGTTGGAGCTGAATCTCTATCCATGTATAAGAACTCAGTTCTGAATAGTCCAACACCATCTCCACCATTTGCAACTACTGCTTCAGCATCTGCTGGTGAACCTATGTTTCCACATACTTCAACTCTTCTTCCTGATTTAGTAACTGTCTTTACAGTTATTAATTTCTTTAATTCTTCTTGTTCTGCTAAGAACTTTTCTCTCTTAGCTGTATATTCATCTATAACTGATTGCTCAGGATTTATTATACATATTCCTTCAATACCATCAACTATAATAGTATCTCCATTTTTAACTGATGTAGTTATATCTTTTAGACCTACTATTGCTGGTATTTCTAATGTTCTAGCCATAATAGCAGAGTGAGAAGTTCTTCCTCCGATATTAGTTAAGAAACCAACAACTTTGCTTCTATCTAATTGAGCTGTATCTGATGGAGTTAAATCGTGAGCTACAACTACAGTATTTGCTTCAGTTATTGCAAATGCATCTCCACCTTTTCCTGCTAAGTTTGAAATTATCCTCTTAGAAACGTCTTTTATGTCAGCAGCTCTTTCTTTCATGTATTCATCTTCCATTGAATCAAAAATCATTACAAACATATTTGTAACGCTTTCAACCGCTTTCATTGCATTGACGCTATTTGATTCTATTTCTAATAGCATCCCACCAGTAAATTCTGGGTCATCTAATAAAGTTAGGTGAGCTTCGAAAACTTGAGCTTCATGTTCTCCTATTTCTGCTAAAGCTTTATCTCTAATAGCAGTTAGTTGAGCCCTTGCTTGCTCTAAAGCTTTTTGTAGCACTTCTTTTTCTGCTTCTACATTAGAAACTTTTGCATCTGTTATTACTATTTCTTCATGTTCTTGTAAAAATACTTTTCCTATTGCATAACCTTTAGACGCAGCTATACCTTTTTTCATTTCCGAGATTCCTCCTTAATAATAGCTATAAATTCAAATTATATATGAAATTTATAGAAAGTACTAATCTGTTTTTTTAATTACAACTACAATGTATTATAACATATTTTCCGCCTATGTTAATAAGAATACACATAATTTTTATTATTTTCTATCATTTATTTTATTTTTTTATTCATTTTATTTGCATATTTTCTATATAAGTATAATTATTCTAAAAAATTTTACATTTTTTTCAAAGAAACTATTATTTTTTTACTTTTTATTTAATATATTTATTGATTTTATTATAGTAAAAAAGGATATCTAAAAATGTATATTTTATAGATATCCTTACATTTTATTGTTTTTTATAAATCATCTATGAGAGCCCCAGCCTTAGCATAAGCAGTTGATTTTGCTTCAAAGAAATCTGTCTTAACTGAATTAGCATCTGATAATATATCTACCCAAGCTGCTGGGTTATTATCATAACCTTCATAAATTTCATCTAATCCTATAGCCTTCATTCTTAAATTTCCTAGATATTTTATATAATCATTAATTAAATTTTTATTTATTCCTTGAATATTATCACCTATAACATAATTTCCCCAAGAAATTTCATGCTCAACTGCAGTTTTCATCATTTCTTTTAGTTGATTTTTTACTTCTTCTGTAAATATTTCAGGTTGCTCTAATTGTAATTCTTTTAATATATTTCTAAATAACCAAAGATGAGTATTTTCATCTCTATTTATATATCTAATTTCTTGTGCTGACCCAGGCATCTTACCATTTCTCTCTAAATTATAGAAGAACATAAATCCTGAATAAAAATATATTCCCTCTAAAATATAGTTTGCCATTATAGTTTTAATAAGATTTTCTTGAGTTGGTGCTTCTAAGAAATTATTATATAGCTCACCTATAAATTTATTTCTTTCTAATAATATTTTATCATCTTTCCATTGATATAATATTTCATTTCTTTTTTCTGGAGAGCATATTGTATCTAACATATAGCTATAACTTTGTGAATGAACAGCTTCTTGAAAAGCTTGTATTGTTAGGCATAAATTAACTTCACTTGCTGTAATATAATTATTTATATTAGATAAATTCGCTGTTTGTATTGAGTCTAAGAATATTAAGAAAGAAAGTATTTTATCATAAGCTGTTCTTTCTTCATGTGTCAATTTATTATAATCTTTTAAATCTTGAGCAAGATTTATTTCTTCTGGAATCCAGAAGTTATTCATTGCTTGCCTATACCAATCTGAAACCCAAGTATATTTCATATTATTAAAATCATTTAAGTTAGTAGTATTTCCATTTATCATTCTCTTTTTAGATGTTTCAGTATCACCAAACTCATTAAAAAGAGGTTTCTTATTTATAAACATTTATTACCCTCCAAGACCTTATTAGTATTATCACAAACTTATGCTGAACAACTTTCGCAATCACTTACTGTTAATGATTTTGAACGCACATAGTATATGGATTTAACTCCAGATTTGCAAGCTTCTATATATAAATTCATAATTTGTCTCATAGTATAATTAGTTGTTATATATAAATTAAATGATTGCCCTTGATCTATATGTCTTTGTCTTACTCCGTTTATTTGCACGCACCATTTTTGATCTATATTATACGCAGAATTATAGTACCAATAGTTTTCTTCATTTAAATTTGGCGCAGTTTTTGGTATTATACTTCCCTTCTTTTCCTCAAGCCAGAATCTTGCCATTACTGGGTCTATGCCTTCTGAAGTTCCTGCTATAGTTGCTGTAGATCCATTCGGAGCTACTGCCATTAAATATCCATTTCTCATTCCATAAGTATTTACTTCTTCTCTTAGAACGTTCCATTTTTCTGATTTATAATCCCTAAGATCAAAATAATTTCCATTATCCCAGTCTGATCCTTCGAAACATGAATATCTTCCTTTTTCTTTTGAAATATTCATACTTGCTTTTATTGCATGATAATTAATTCTCTCGTAAACATCATCTGCAAACTCTTTATGTCTATCTTCTGTCCAATGAATTAAATTATTTGCAAGCATATGGTGATATCCGCTTGTTCCAAGCCCTATTGCTCTATATTTTTTATTAGTTACTTCTGCAAATGGTACTGAATAATAGTTCAAATCTATTACATTATCCATAGCTCTTATTTGAGTTTCTACAACATATCCAAGTTCTTCATCATTTTTAACATCAACATTTCCTAAAACTACTGATGATAAATTACATACTACAAAATCACCTGATTTTGTTCTTTCAACTATTATAGTATCTCCATTTTCATCTTTTACTTCAGATTGTTGAATATCCATTGGACTCATATTTTGCATAATTTCAGTACAAAGATTTGATGAATATATCATTCCTTTATGTTTGTTTGGATTCATTTTATTTACTGTATCTCTATAGAAAGCAAATGGTGTTCCAGTTTCAGCAGCACTCTTTATTATTAATCTAACTATTTCTTTTACTGACATTACCCTTTTGCTTATATTCTCGTCTTCAACACATTCATAATATTTCTTTTCCCACTCTTCTCCATAGAAGTCTTCTAATGAATAGCCCTTTGCTAACCTAATCTCATGAGGACACATCATATACCAATTTGCATCTATATCTGTTTCTGCAAGCTTCCAAAATAAATCTGGATAACAAAGCCCTGGAAAAACATCATGTGCTTTCTTTCTATCGTCACCATTATTAGTTTTTAATTGTAAAAACTCAGGTAAATCCTTATGCCAAGCATCTAACCATATAGCAACTGATCCATTTCTTACTCCTAATTGATCTACCGCTATGGCTGTATCATTAAATAATTTTACCCATGGTATCACTCCACCAGAAGCTCCCTTGAATCCTCTAATAGGTGATTCTAAAGCTCTAACTTTACCAATGTATATTCCCATTCCACCACCAAACTTTGAAACTTCTGCAAAGTTATCAAGTGACTTATATATTCCCTTTAAGCTATCTTGTACTGTATCTATAAAGCATGAGCTTAGTTGATAAAATGGCTTTCTAGCATTAGACATTGTTGGTGTTGCCATAGTTGCCTTAAGAGAACTTAATACATCGTAAAATCGCTTTGCCCATAGTACTCTTACTTCTTTCTTTTCTGGAATTGCTAGATGCATTGCTATTCCCATAAACATTTGTTGTGGAAGTTCTAATGTACTTCTATCAAAATCTTGAACTAGGTATCTTTTTGCTAAAAGGTTTATTCCACTATAAGTAAATAAAAAGTCTCTTTCTGGTTTAATTTCATTTTCTAATTCTATTATTTCCTCTTTTGTATAATTTTCTAATATGTATTTTCCATAAAGTCCTTTATCAGTTAATTGATTTATAAATCCATATAAATCGCCATATATATTATCGTCGTTAGTAAGTCCTCTACTTTTTCTTATTTTATCATAAAGTTTAAACACATATAGTCTTGCTGCTGCATTTTGCCATTGTGGTTCTGTATCTGATGTAAGCTCTAAAGCTACTTGTATTATTGAATTTCTTATTTCTTCATCTTCCATATTAGGTCTAACTATATGATTTAATGCTTCTAAAAGCCTCTCCTCTGTATAAATACCTTGACCATTATCTATTCCATCTAAAGCTAACCTACAAATATTAAGTAAATGTGTCATACTCTTCCCCTTCCACTACATATAGTATGTAATACTCTTTCCATTTCCATCAATATACAATATATAGTTAATTATAATTTCTATTTTTTCCTTTGTAAAATTTAATAATCTAATACTAAACAAGAAAAAATGGAGATATTCATTTAATATCTCCTTTTTTCACCTTTAATAACAGCTTTTATAAATAATTTTTATTTCTTAGAATTAAAAGTTAAATAACATTTATTACTTTAACTTTTCTATCCATTCTTCTTCTTTAAATCCTACTAAAACAGTATTATCTTTTATTACTATTGGTCTTTTTACAAGCATTCCATTAGATGCTAATATATCTAAAAGTTCATCTTGAGGTAATACTTTAACTTTATCTTTTAATTGCATTTCCCTATATAATACACCTGATGTATTAAAGAATTTATTTATTGGTAAACCACTTTTAGCTATCCAATCTTTAAGTTCCTCTTTTGTTGGATTTTCATCAGCTATATGTCTATCTATAAATTCTATATTATTTTCTGTTAAAAACTTCTTTGCTTTTCTACATGTAGTACACTTTGGATATTCAACAAATAAAACTGACATATTTATCACTCCTATATTTAATTATTATTATTTAATTATTATTATAACATATTATTTCTTAGGTATGATTAAATAAATTTTAAACATGTCACCTTCTACTTCGATTTTTATATTCCCATTATGAAGTTCTACTATGCTTTTTGTAATTGCAAGCCCCATTCCCGATCCTTCTATAGATGAATTTCTTGATTTATCAGCTCTTGCAAATCTCTCAAAAATATCTTGTGTATTAAAGTCCATTTCATAATTGGATATATTTTTAAAAGATACCTCTACAGAGTTTTCTTTAGAAGTTATATCTATATATACTCTAGTATTATTAAGTGAATATTTTAAGGCGTTTACAATTATATTTTCAAATACTCTAGACATTAATTTACCATCTAAATCAACAAAAATTTCATCCTCATTTGTACTTACCTTAAATTCCATATTTTTTTCTTCATATAAATTTGAGTACTCTCCAATACCTTGATATACTAAAGAAACTATATCTATTTCATGCTTTTCTATAGTCATTTTCCCACTGTTTAATTTTGATACTTCAAATAAATCTTCTATAAGAGTCTTTAATCTCTTTGAATTTCTATCTAATATAGTCAAATAATCTTTTCTTTCCTCTTCTGTTATATTAGTATCATTTAATATATTTACATAGTTTATTATTGATGTTAATGGTGTTTTTAAGTCGTGAGAAACATTGGAAATTAGCTCTGTTTTTAATTTCTCATTTTTTACCTTTTCATTTAAAGCTATTATATATCCTTCTCTTATTTGATTTATATTTTCTACTAATTCTTTAACTTCTCTTTCTCCAATATCACTTAGTTTATATTCTAATTCACCTGAATTAATTTTCTTTAGTCCATCATTAATAACTGAAATATCAAGACTTTTCTTTAAGGAATATAATACACAACCTAATGGAATCAGCACCAAGATTAACGTTCCCTTAAATGGATATCTAGTTAAAAATGTTACTAAAACATTTTGGTTTCTTATTCCTGCAATTAAATATAAATAAACTAGTATTACTGCTATTGCTCCCCCAAAAGAAAGCATCATTTTATTACGTGTATTTTTGTATTTGTAGCCATATCTTAAAACATAAATAAGTCTCTTTAAAACTTTAATTTCTAAATGTATATTTTTACTGTTAATTATAGAGTTTACTATTATCTTTAATAAAAGCACTATAGCAAGTATTGTTGATATTATCATTATTTTTGCTGTTATAGTATCTGTTTTTATAAGATATGTATATACGCTAGGGTCTCTATAATATATCTCTATATATTTATCTACATTTTGTTTAATTATCTTATCTGTAGTACTAGTAACATAATAATTATATTTATCTTTATTATCTATTCTAACAGATGAATATCCAAATTCCTTTAGATACGTATTTATACTATCTTCACGCAAAGCTACAGTATTATCATCCTTTTCTACTGCTTCACGCAACTTTATATCATTAGTAGTGAAATTTCCTGTTTCTTTATTTATTAGTGCATAAAATAAATCCCCATAAAAATAATTATTTTCTGATAGATGTTCATTTTCATATTCTAATGCTCTAATATCTTCCAGATTATTAGTATGTGAATATATATATTTTGATATATCTTTACTTTCATAATATATCATTGATTCTATGTATTTATCTTTATTTAATAATGCATCAAATGTTCCCGCTCCTAAATCTGAAAAAGTATTATTAAAAGATTGATAATATCCTATAGTTAATGTAACTAATAATATACATACGGTTAAAATTTCTATTCCCCATACACCAGTTATATACCTTTTAATCTTCTCTTTCAATTTTATATCCAACTCCCCACACTACCTTTATATATTCAGGATCCTTTGTATTAAGTTCTATCTTTTCTCTTATCCTTCTAATATGAACAGTTACAGTATTTTCACTTCTATAAAATGGTTCCTCCCATACTTTTTCATATATTTCTTTTATAGAAAAAACCCTTCCTAAGTTTGATGCTAGAAGTTGAAGTATTTTAAATTCTGTTGCCGTAACTTTTACCTCTTCTCCCCTTAAGAAAATTGTTTTTTCTTTATTATTTATTATTAAGTCCTTTACTTCTATTATATCCGGACTCTCACCTTCTAATTCTAAGGGTTTTTGGTATCTTCTTAATTGAGACTTAACTCTTGCAACAAGCTCTAAATGATTAAATGGTTTAGCTATATAATCATCAGCACCTACATTTAATCCTAATATCTTATCACTGTCTTCTCCTTTGGCTGATAACATTATAATGGGTAAATTTCTTTTTTCTCTAATCTTTAAACATGTCTTTATCCCATCCATTCTTGGCATCATTATATCTAAAACTATAAGATGTATTTTTTCTTTATCCAATAACTCTAATGCCTCTACACCATCTTTAGCTTTAAACACCTTCATGCCTTCTCCTCTTAGATATATATCAATAGCATCTCTAATTTCCTTTTCATCATCTACTACTAAAACGTTAAACATATTTTCACCCCTCTATCTTATCTTATAACTATAATATCTTATATTATAAAATTTTACTAATTGTAAAAATTACATTTTTATTAAAATAATCAAATATCACTATAAGTTATTATTAACATTCGATAGTATTTAATATATAATTTTAGTGTATATTTCTAACAGATAATTTTAAGGAGTTTTATATGTTACATAAACTTACAATTAACAAACACATGATTTTAGATTTCTTTTTTATTTTTGTTGGATGTGTAATAGCATCTCTTGGAGTTAATTTATTCTTAGTTAATGCTCAATTACTTAGTGGTGGCGCTACTGGCATAGCACTTATTTTACAATATTTAGCTGAAGTACCTTCTGGTATAACTGTATTTATAATTAATATTCCTTTATTTTTTATAAGTTATAAAATGCTAAATAAGAGATTTACTATATACTCTGCAGTTGGGATGATCTCGTTATCAATTTCACTTATAATCACGAAACCCTTATCTAATTTAGTTAAAGTAGATGATATATTACTTTATTGTATTTACGGTGGAGTTTTATGTGGTTTAGGCTATGGGTTAGTTTTTTCAAGAAATGGTTCAACTGGAGGGACTGATATCATAACAATGGTGCTTAGGAAGAAGTATTCTAACTTTGAAATAGGTAAGCTTAGCTTCGCTATTAACTGTATAATAGTTTTTATAGGCGCATTAATTTTTGGTCTTCCTAAAGCTCTATATACTTTGATTTCTATGTTTGTTCAAGGAACTATAGTGGATAAAGTTATTAATGGATTTAATAGTAAAAAGTTACTATTAATATTAACTGAAAAAGAACAAGAAATAATAGAGTATGTTATTAAAGATATGAATAGAGGAGTTACTTCTCTAATTGCTGAAGGTGAGTACACTCATGAGCTTAAGAAAATGCTTTATATTGCTGTAACATCATCTCAAATGATACATTTGAAGAGTAAAATATTAAGAATAGATCCTAAAGCATTTATTACAATAATAGATGTTTCTGAAGTCAATGGAAAGGGATTCCATAAAATTTAATATTAATTATTTTTTAAAATATACAATAATTTTACCCCCATATATTAGGCTTTATTTTTATCTAATACGGGGGTAATTTTTTTATTCAAATTTATAAAATCAATATACTTATATTAAAGCAAATGAAAGCTTCTTACCAATTATCATATTGAATTTAAATAAGCCCTTTGCCCTTCTTTATATAAGTTATTACCGTTTACATCTATTATAACTATTAAAGGCATATCTATCACTTCCATTTTTCTAATAGCTTCTGCACCTAAATCTTCATATGCAATTATCTCTGATGAAACTATACTTTTAGAAATTAATGCAGCAGCGCCTCCAATTGCCCCTAGATATATAGCCTTATTTTTTACTATTGAATCAACTACCTCTTGGTTTCTAGCACCTTTTCCTATCATTGCCTTTAGCCCTAAATCTAGTAACCTAGGTGAATACGCATCCATTCTATAGCTTGTAGTTGGTCCAGCTGATCCTATAACTTGTCCTTCTTTTGCTGGACTTGGTCCTACATAATATATAGTCTCTCCTTCAATATTTATTGGTAAATCATCGCCTGAATCTAGTAAATCAACTAATCTCTTATGTGCTGCATCTCTAGCTGAATATATAGTACCTGTTAGTAAAATTGTGTCTCCTACTCTTAAATCTTTTATTTTTTCATATGTTAAAGGAGTATTTATTTTTTTTTCCACAGTTTCTTTTCTTATTTCTTTATTTTCCACAATTTTATCCCCCTATAAAATTATTTCTTTGTGCCTAGTTGCATGACAACTTATATTTACAGCCACAGGCAATCCTGCTATATGTGTTGGATATGTTTCAATATTAAGACCTAACGCCGTGGTCTTTCCACCAAAACCTTGTGGCCCTATTCCAAGACTATTTATTTCTTTTAGTAGCTCTTCCTCTAAATCACTATAGAACTTATTATTATGTCCATTATTTATAGGTCTTAATAAGGCTTTTTTTGCTAAATATGCAGCTTTATCGAATGTTCCCCCTATGCCTACCCCTATAATCATAGGAGGGCATGGATTAGGACCAGCTTCTTTTACTACCTTTATTATAAAATCCTTAACTCCTTGTATTCCATCCGAAGGTTTAAGCATCTTTATTTGACTCATATTTTCTGAACCAAATCCTTTTGGGGCAACAGTTATTTTTACTTTATCACCAGGAACTATATCATAATATATTATAGCTGGAGTATTATCATTGGTATTGACCCTATCTATAGGATCCTTAACTACAGATTTTCTTAAATATCCTTCTTCATATCCTCTTCTAACACCTTCGTTTA
Organism: Clostridium sp. D46t1_190503_E9; assembly: GCF_015555225.1. Lineage (NCBI taxonomy): Bacteria > Bacillati > Bacillota > Clostridia > Eubacteriales > Clostridiaceae > Clostridium > Clostridium sp. D46t1_190503_E9. Next base: position 71,431 of record NZ_JADNKB010000014.1, on the reverse strand, counting down.
TAGCCTCTTCAAGACTTCCTCCTACTATATGAACATCTTGTCCAATCTCCATAAAAACACATGCTATACCTGTATCTTGACACATTGGCATTTTTTCATTCCTTGCCACTTCTGAGTTTATCATTATTTTATCCAGTATATCATTAGCTAATCCCCAAGTTTCTTCCCTTTTAGCAATACTTAAAGCTTCATACACATCATTAGATAAATTATAATTTGAATCTATGCACAATCCCTTAATAGCATCTTTAATTTTTTCAACACATATAGTCTTCATAAATATATCCTCTCCCTAACTTAATGTATTTTTTGTTAAAATATTAAATTATACTAGTTGAAAATTTATATATTTCAAAAAACTTTATAGATATATCAGTAATGCATCTATTTTTTATCAAAAGTCAAAAACAACTTATTCATATTTATATCAATATAAAGCTTTTCATAAATATTTTATCATATTTTTAAATAATAAAAACTATATATTAATAAACATGTTTAAGGAGAGTATGTAATGAATATAAATTTAAGTAAAATTGCTAAATTTATAGTTTATTTTATTATTGCTATTTTAGTCTTATTTATAATTTATACTTTAATTACTTTCATTAATTTTAAAGAAATACCTCCAAACAGCCTCAAGGTAAACAGTTTTATTTTTTCTTAAATAAATATTTGATTATCTAATTTAATATTTAAGGCTATAAGCTACATAACCAAAGTATATATAATAATTAAATTTCATCAACATTAATTGTTAAAAATAAAGCAAGATATATTATACAAATGTAATATATCTTGCTTTTACTTAATATAATATAAAAAACTTTTTCGACAACATCTTTTTATATATTTCCCAGGAAACCATCTTATTAATTTACTATTTTATTTATTTCTTCAAAATATTTGTCTATTCCCAATGATATTCCTTGAACTATTGCATTTTGATGTTCTTCTGTTTGTAGCCTTTGCTCCTCTTCTGGATTAGATAAAAATCCACATTCTACTAAAACAGATGCACCTTCATACTTATCTCTTAATATTAAATAAGAATCTCCAGCAGGTTTTGATACTCTTTTATTATTATCCTTAACTGTCTCCTTAATTGATTCTTGTATATTATCAGCTAGCTTTTTACTTATTTCATTAGATGCATGCCAAACTTGAGCTCCGTAACATTTAGATTGCGGAAACATATTTTGATGAATTGACACAAAAACATCACACTTTGTCTCAGCCTTTAAATCTCTTCTCTTTTTAAGATCTTCCCTCTTCTTTTCTTTTATTGTAGCCCCCTTTTCTTCTAAGCCCTGATCTCCTTCTCTTGTTAAATAAACCTTATATCCCTTATTCTCTAAAACCTCCTTAAGCTTTAAGCTTATTTGAAGGTTTATATCTTTTTCTATCACACCTGATTTTGATTTTGCCCCACCATCAAATCCACCATGTCCTGGATCAATTAGTATTATCTTTTGATTTGTTTCTTCTGCAAAAACTTTGATAGGTACAATACATGATAGTGATATAATTATACATAAAATTATTGATTGTAATTTTTTCATTTGTTTGCCTCCATAATATTTATAAAAGTACTTGTAAAAATATTATGTCCATATTATTGATTTTTCTTTCTAATAAAAAAATCCCCAGTATTAGGATTTAATATCCTATACTAGAGATTTTTATATTTTTAGCTATTTTCTATAACACTTTCTGCTATGTTTGTTGAATGGTCTGAAATTCTTTCTAAATTACTTAATAAATCTAAGAATATAGCTCCTGCATATGCATTACAAGTTCCATCATAAAGTCTCTTTATATGAAGTTCTCTATATTTCTTTTGTAATCTATCAACTTCTGATTCTATGTCTTCAATACTTTTAGCCTTTTCTACATCCTTTTTTGCATAGCTATCTATAGCTACTTGTAAAGCCTCATTAGTTTTATTATACATATTATTTATTTGTTCTAATGCTTGATTACTATATTCAAGTTTTTTAGAAATTTTTTGTGATGTTAAATCTGCTATATTTTCAGCATGATCACCTATTCTTTCTATATCATTTATAACATGGAATGTTGCCGCTACTATACTTAGCTCTTTATCAGATAAGTCACATTTAGAAAGCTTAACTAAATAATTTGTGATAGCTTCATTTAATGTATTTATAATAACTTCATTGTCATAAACTTTTTTAATTAGCTTTTCATCATTTTTTTCAAAAGCTTCTAATGCTAAAGCTAATCCTTTCTTAGCTTTCTTAGCCATTCTTAATGTTTCTTTAGCAACTTGTCCTGCTGCTATAACAGGAGTTTCTAATAATCTATCATCTATATACTTTGGTCCTGGTTTATCCTCTTCATCATCTCCTGGAATAATTCTATTTACAGTTTTAATCAATATGCCAGTTAAAGGTAGCATTATTGCAGTATTTACTATATTAAAGACTGTATGAGCATTAGCAATTTGTCTACTAACATCTTCTGGGCTTATAGTTGATACTACATCACCTAAAATACCACTAATTAACACCGGTATAAATATTAACGTACCGCCTAAATTAAATATTAAATGTAAAATTGCAGCTTTATGTGCAGTCTTATTTGTACCAACTGATGCAAGCATTGCAGTAATACATGTGCCTATATTACATCCAAATACTATAGGAAGGGCATCATATATATTAATTGCTCCTGCAGTTGCTAATGCTACTAAAATCCCTGTAGTTGCTGATGAACTTTGTAGAATAGCTGTTATAACTGCTCCTGCTATAATTCCTAAATACCACTTATCTCCTACTGTTGATAAGATATTATTGAAAATAGGTGAAGCAGTTAAAGGTTTCATTGCAGCACTCATTTGCCCCATTCCAACAAATAGTATACCGAAACCTAATATTATGTTACCTATGTCTTTTCTCTTTTTACCCATAGCAAACATAACCATAAACGCCCCTACAAAAACAAATAATGGAGCAATCTGATCTAATTTAAATGCAACTAATTGTGCAGTAATTGTAGTACCTATATTGGCACCCATTATAATTCCTGCCGCTTGAGCTAAATTCATTAGCCCTGCGTTTACAAATCCAACTACCATTACAGTTGTAGCACTACTACTTTGTATTACTGCTGTAACTATTGCTCCCACTATAACAGCTATAATTGGATTTTTAGTTACTTTTTCAAGAATTGACTTTAATCCATCACCAGCAGCATTTTCTAAGCCGTCTCCCATTATTTTCATACCATAAATAAATAGACCTAGTCCGCCAAGTAACTGTATAATAACCTTTAATGATTCCAAAGTTATTCTCCTTTTCAACATTATTTTTACATTTTTAGTTTACAATATTTTTTTACATTTGTTAAGTAATTAAATATATTTTTAACATGATTTTAATATAGTAAAACTTACTTTATTTAGTTTTCATATTCTTAATTTGAACTTTTATGTTTTTAAGATATATTAGCTGCAGTTAATCTCTAGCTTATATTATCTATATTTCCAATTACCACTATGCTCTATAAGCCAATTAAGCTATCCAAAGCACCTTTTTCTTTTCATTTGCTATAACAATAAACTGTAAAAATTCTTACTAACATTTCTCCTATTTGTATAAACCTTTCGCTACTTGCATCCTATATGAACAAACTTGGTTCTAGCATCTTCTGTTAATTTTTCTTACATTTCTTTTGGAATAACAGTAAAAATGCATATATTCATTTCACTATCTTTTTCATATATAAAAAGAATCTCTTCTGATATTGTCTCATATAGTTTCTATCCCTATAATTCTCACTCTTTCTAGCTTCAAAAGTTTAACACTATTATAAATTAAAATAAAAAAAATAAATCCCACAACCATAAGGTTTGTGGGATTTTTGAAGTTCCATATATTATCTCTTTGAGAATTGTGGAGCTCTTCTTGCCTTTTTAAGACCGTATTTCTTTCTTTCTTTCATTCTTGGATCTCTAGTTACGAAACCTGCCTTCTTTAATTCTGGCTTTAAGTTTTCGTCAGCTTTTACTAAAGCTCTAGTTATTCCGTGTCTGATAGCTCCAGCTTGACCTGTGAATCCACCACCGTGAACGTTAACTAAAACGTCAAATCTATCCTTAGTTCCAGTTAAAACTAATGGTTGGTTAACTATCATTCTTAAAGTTTCTAAACCGAAATAGTTTTCTATTTCTCTATTATTTATAACTACTTTACCGTTTCCTGGTACAAGTCTAACTCTTGCGATTGATTTTTTTCTTCTTCCAGTACCCATGTATTGAACTTTTGCCATTTTTTATTCCTCCTCCCGAGCGCGTATTAGTACTTTAATTCAAGTACTTCTGGTTTTTGAGCATCATGTCCGTGCTCAGTACCTCTATATACTTTTAGCTTCTTAAGCATTTTTCTTCCTAAAACTCCTGTTGGAAGCATTCTTCTTACAGCTTCTTCGAAAGCGAATTCAGGCTTCTTTGCTAATACTTCTCTGTATGGAGTCTCTTTTAATCCACCTGGATATAAGCTGTGCTTTCTCATTAATTTTTGATCTAACTTCTTACCAGTTAAAACAACCTTTTCTGCATTGATTACGATAACGAAATCTCCACAGTCAACATTTGGTGTAAATGTTGGTTTATTTTTTCCTCTTAAAATTGATGCAACTTGGCTAGCAACTCTTCCTAGTGGCTTTCCAGCAGCGTCAACAACATACCATTTTCTTTCAACTTCTTGTGCTTTAGCAATGTATGATTTCATGTTTTTCCCTCCCTGAACTTACATTTGTGCTTTACTTATTAAGTACTGCTTTTATGTCAAGACCCGGGGCTAGTGGATCTTATATACATAAATTATTCTAACAAACATACATTATTATAATACACGCTTACGGGCGTGTCAACTATTTTAAGTAATTATTTTAAGTAATTATTTAAACTAATTATTTAAACTAATTATTTAAACTAATTATTTAAAATCATTGTTATATTCTAATAATAAACTTTTTCTAATACTAAGCCAGTTGCTGGGACACATATTCCGGCTTTTTTTCTATCTTTACTGTGTATTATATTTTGCACTTCTATTGGATCAATTTTATTAGATCCCACCATTATTAATGTTCCAACTATTATTCTTACCATATTATATAAAAAGCCATCACCAGTAACATAAATTTTTATTACGTCATTTTGTACATCTATATGTAAGTCTGATATTGTTCTTACAGTTGTCTTTACCGAACTTCCACTACTCTTAAATGCCATAAAATCTTTAGTTCCTATAAAGTATTTACATGATTCTTTCATATCTCCTATATCTAATTTACGCTTTACATGATACACATAATCTTTTCCTATTGCAGAATTAACATCTCTATTTAATATAGAATAAGAATAAGTCTTCCCTTTTGCACTATATCTTGAATGAAAATCTTCTTCTACTTCCTCAGATTTTAAAATTACTATATCATTAGGTAATCTATAATTAATAGCTTCTCTAAATTTTTCTGATGGTATTTTACTATTGGTTTTAAAATTAGCTACAAATCCTCTTGCGTGAACTCCAGCATCTGTTCTTGAACTTCCGATAACCTCAACCGCTTCATTAGTTAAGAGGCTAATAGCCTCTTCTAATGTTTCTTGGATTGTTGCTCCTATCTTTTGCTTTTGCCATCCTAAATAATTTGTTCCATCATATTCTAAAGTTAGTTTAATATTTCTCATATTTTTAATCACCTTTGCTCATATTACTTAAATAGCAAATCTAACCAATAAACTTCCTACAAATAAAATAGAAAATACAGCAAATGCTATAGCATCTCTATTTGTAAATTTCAGCTGTTTCATTCTTGTTCTTCCATTGCCACCTCTATAAGCCCTAGCTTCCATTGCCATTGCAAGTTCATCAGCTCTTCTAAATGAACTAATAAATAGTGGTACTAATAATGGTATCAGACTTTTTGCCTTTTGAATTATTCCGCCAGTTTCAAAATCCGCTCCCCTTGCTTTTTGTGCCATCATTATTTTATCTGTTTCATCCATTAATGTTGGTATAAATCTTAATGCTATCGTCATCATCATTGCAAGTTCATGAGCTATTTCTTTACCAATTGGCCTTAATAGTCTTTCTATACCATCTGTTAGTTCGATTGGTGATGTTGTTAATGTCAGTACAGATGTACCCATTATTAAGAAGATAAGTCTTAATGCCATAAATGCAGCTGTTCTTAATCCTTCTTCATATACTTTCAAAAATCCTAGCTCAAATATTAGTGTATCTGCTGTTCCCTTAATCATAAAAATATTTAAAACCGCAGTAAATATTATAAGAAAAAATACAGGCTTTAATCCCTTATATAAATATCTAGGTGGCAATTTAGCAATATATACTGTTAATGCTAAAAACCCAACAATTAATATATATCCAATAAACTTATCTACGACAAATAAGGATATAATAAATAATATTGATAATAATATCTTTGTTCTAGGATCTAACTTATGAACAAAAGTTTCACCTGGTATGTATTGACCTATAGTTATATCTTTTATCATTTTTGCTCCCCCTAGCTCTTAACTTCCTTTAATATTCTTAATAGCTCTTCTTTTCCTTGCTCTATAGTATAAACTTCATCTGAAACATTAAATCCTCTTCTTTTTAATTCTCGCATAAGGTAAGTTACTTGTGGAACTGCAAGACCTATATTTTCTAATGTTTCAACTTCCTTAAATACTTTAGCCGGTGCTCCTTCTAAAGCTACCGCTCCCTTATTCATAACTATTATTCTTTCAGCAAGCTTACCTACATCCTCCATGCTATGGCTAACTAATATTATAGTCATTTTATATTCATCATGTAATATCTTTATTTGATTTAGAATATCATCTCTACCTTTTGGATCTAAACCTGCTGTTGGCTCATCTAATATAAGGACTTTAGGTTCCATAGCAATTACACCTGCTATCGCTACTCTTCTCTTCTGCCCTCCACTTAAATCAAATGGAGACTTATTTCTATAAGTATCATAATCAAGCCCCACCATTTCCATAGACCTTTTTACTCTTTTTGTTATCTCTTCATCGGATAAACCTAGATTTCTTGGCCCAAATTCTATATCTTTTTCTATAGTTTCTTCAAATAATTGATATTCTGGATATTGGAATACTAACCCTACCTTTTTTCTAATATCAGTAAGCCTTACACCTTCCTTTGTAATGTCTTCCCCATCAACTATTATTCTTCCTGATGTGGGCTTAAGCAATCCATTCATATGTTGAATTAACGTTGATTTGCCCGATCCCGTATGACCAATAAGTGCAACAAATTCACCTTCATTTATCTCTATATTAACATTATTTAAAGCCACTTTTTCAAAAGGTGACTTTGGCATATATACATGTACTAAGTTCTCTATTTTAATTGACATAACGCATCCACCATCTCATCTACATTTAAAATATTTGTATCTATATTTATACCGTTATTCTTTAATTCATAACAAAGTTCAGTAACTTGAGGAACATCTAAACCGATGTCCTTCATTTGCTTTACATTAGAAAACACTTCTCTTGGTTTTCCCTCCAAAATTATCTTTCCATCATCCATAACAAGTACCCTATCTGCCTGTGCTGCTTCATCCATATAATGAGTTATAAGAACTATAGTAATCCCATATTTCTCGTTTATTTCTTTAATATTATTTAATACTTCTCTTCTTCCTGAAGGATCTAACATTGCAGTAGGCTCATCAAAAATTATGCATTCTGGCTTCATAGCTAAAATTCCAGCTATCGCAATTCTTTGCTTTTGTCCACCTGAAAGCAAATGAGGTGCATGTCTTCTATATTCATACATTCCAACTTTTTTTAAACTTTCATCTACTCTTTTTCTTATTTCTTCTGGAGGAACACCTAGATTTTCTGGCCCAAAAGCAACATCTTCTTCAACTATAGTTGCTACTAACTGGTTATCGGGATTTTGAAAAACCATTCCAGCCTTTGCTCTTATTTTCCATAAATTATTAGGATCCGATGTATCTAAACTATCTACAATTACAGTGCCTTCAGAAGGCATAAGTAACGCATTCATATGCTTAGCTATAGTAGATTTCCCTGATCCATTATGACCTAAAACTACTAAGAATTCACCCTTTTCAACTTCAAAACTAACGCCATTTACAGCGTATCTTTCCTCTTCTCCCTCATGTGCTCTATATTTAAAAGATACATCATTACATTTAATCATTGTTTCTTTCATATATAGCCCTCCTTTTATCGCTTAACTTATCGCTTAACTTATATCTTAAATATTATATAAAAACTTATTAGTGTATATACATTTAACATAAGAATATTATAATATACATTTGCTTAATTACAATTACTTTATAATAAATTTATAAGATCTTATATAATATTTAAATTTGAATATGTAAAAATGGGGACTAAGTTATTAACTTAATCCCCTGTATATTATACTAATTCAAGTATAACAACTTCTGCTCCGTCCCCTCTTCTTGGACCCTTTTTGTACATTCTAGTGTATCCACCATTTCTTTCTGCGTACTTTGGAGCAACATTGTCAAATAGGTTTTGAACTACTTCTTCTTCATTTACAAAAGCTAAAACTTGTCTTCTAGCGTGAAGGTCACCTCTTTTTGCTAAAGTGATCATCTTTTCAGCTAATTTTCTTGTTTCTTTTGCTCTTGTTTCAGTTGTTTCTATTTTACCATGCTTTAAAAAGCTTGTAACAAGGCTTCTTAGCATAGCTCTTCTTTGGTCAGTAGGACGACCTAATTTACGATAACCTGCCATGTGGATTTACCTCCTTACTCATCGTTTAGTCTTAATCCTAAGCCTAATTCCTTAAGCTTTCTTTCGACTTCCTCTAAAGATTTCTTTCCTAGATTTCTTACCTTCATCATATCATCCATTGATTTTCCAGCAAGTTCTTGAACTGTATTTATTCCAGCTCTCTTTAAACAGTTATATGATCTAACTGATAAATCTAGCTCTTCTACAGTCATTTCTAGTACTTTCTCTTTTTTATCTTCTTCTTTTTCTATCATAATCTCTACATCATTAGTACTATCTCCTAATGACATAAATAATTTGAAATGTTCTATAAGTATTTTTGCTGATAAGCTTATAGCTTCATCAATCTTTATAGTTCCATTAGTCCAGATTTCTAAAGTTAATTTATCGTAGTCAGTAATTTGACCAACTCTTGTATTTTCAACAGTAAAATTAACTCTTTTTACTGGTGTATAAATTGAGTCAACAGCTATAGCTGATAATGGAAGGTCTTCACTCTTATTTTTATTTTGAGTAACATATCCTCTTCCTCTATTAACTGTAATCTCCATATATAACTTTGCATTATCATCTAATGTAGCAATATGAAGATCCTTGCTTACAACTTCAACATCTCCATCAGTTTTAATATCTGCACCTGTAACTACTCCTGGTCCTTGAGCATCTATATATATTGTCTTTGGACCTTCACCATTCATAATTAATGCTAAAGATTTAATGTTTAATATTATTTCTGTAACATCTTCTTTAACACCTTGTACAGTTGAAAATTCATGTAGTACTCCATCTATCTTTACTGAAGTTGGAGCTGCACCTGGAAGTGATGATAAAAGTATTCTTCTTAAAGCATTTCCAAGAGTTATACCATATCCTCTTTCCAATGGTTCAACTACATATTTACCATAAGTACCATTTTCATTTGCTTCTATACATTCTATTATTGGCTTTTCGATTTCTAACATGCACAAACCCTCCTTATATTTTAAATGGCAACATTATTCTGAGGGCAACTGCTTATATATTTGTATTGTAAGAAAAATCTTAACAATACAAATACTAAACTATTACTTGCTGTATAACTCAACGATAAGAGTTTCATTAACTGGAACGTCAATATCTTCTCTTGATGGCTCAGCAACTATTTTACCTGAATAATTTTCAACATTTGCTTCTAACCACTTTGGTAATGTCTTTGGATTTTCAATAAATGTCTTGAATTTTTCAGTTCCTCTGCTCTTTTCTGTTACTAATATTTCATCGTTAACAGAAACCTTGTATGAAGGAATGTCAACTTTCTTACCATTTACTAAGAAATGTCCATGATTAACTAATTGTCTAGCTTCAGCTCTTGAAGCACCATAACCTAGTCTGTAAACAACGTTATCTAATCTCATTTCTAATAACTTAAGTAAGTTTTCACCAGTGATACCCTTCATATGATCAGCCTTTTCATAGTAAGCTCTGAATTGGCTTTCTAATACTCCGTATATTCTTCTAGCTTTTTGCTTTTCTCTTAATTGTACGCCATAGTTAGATAGTTTTTTCTTAGCTGCTCCATGTTGTCCTGGTGCATAACTTCTTCTAACAAAAGCACATTTATCTGTATAACATCTATCCCCTTTAAGGAATAATTTCATACCTTCTCTTCTACATAATCTACATGTAGCTCCAGTATATCTTGCCATTAATTACACCTCCTATATGAATACTAGACTCTTCTTCTCTTTGGTGGTCTACATCCGTTGTGTGGGATTGGAGTAACGTCTTTAATTAAAGTTACTTCTAATCCTGCCGCTTGTAAAGATCTTATAGCTGCTTCTCTTCCAGCTCCTGGTCCCTTTACATATACTTCTATACTCTTTAATCCGTGTTCCATAGCTGCTTTAGCTGCTGTTTCTGCTGCCATTTGAGCTGCGAATGGAGTACTCTTTCTTGATCCTCTGAAGCCTAAAGCTCCTGCGCTTGACCATGATAGAGCATTTCCTGCCGCATCAGTTAAAGTAACTATTGAGTTATTGAAAGTTGATTTGATGTGTGCAGCACCATGCTCAACGTTCTTTCTTTCTTTTCTTCTTCTAGTCTTTTTAACTTTTTGAGCCATCGAATTCCCTCCTCACTACTTCTTCTTATTTGCGATAGTTTTCTTTGGACCTTTTCTAGTTCTTGCGTTAGTCTTAGTCTTTTGACCTCTAACTGGAAGACCTTTTCTATGTCTTATTCCTCTGTAACATCCAATTTCTACTAATCTTTTAATGTTTAAAGCAACTTCTCTTCTTAAGTCACCTTCAATTGTTAAAGTCTTTACGTATTCTCTAATTTTTGTTACTTCTTCTTCTGTAAGATCCTTAACTCTTGTGTCAGGATTAACTCCTGTTTCTGCTAAAATCTTATGTGAAGTAGAAAGTCCTATACCGTATATATATGTTAGACCTATTTCAACTCTTTTTTCTCTTGGTAGGTCTACGCCTGAAATTCTTGCCATTAAAACTTACACCTCCTGATATTGAAATGCATACAACTTTAATTATATGTGTGTATTTTATATATAAAATCCTAGGTCAGTAGAGCATATCTCTACTGTCAGCCGCACCTAAAATTTATCCGCTTAATTAAATGCCTATATAATCATATTTGACTTTAAGTGAAAAGTCAATAAATTTTACATAGTAAAATAATACTTTTTTGCCTATACTTTGATTGTATTAGCCTTGTTTTTGCTTGTGCTTAGGATTTTCACAGATAACCATTACTTTTCCTTTTCTTCTTATAATCTTGCACTTTTCGCAAATAGGCTTAACTGATGGTCTTACTTTCATCGCTAACCCTCCTTGTAATACTTCGTGGTAGTCTTTTGCTACCTTTATTTAGCTCTCCATGTAATTCTACCTCTTGTTAAATCGTATGGAGAAAGTTCTATTGTAACCTTATCTCCTGGTAGAATTCTTATGAAGTTCATTCTTAATTTTCCTGATATATGTGCTAGAATCTTGTGACCACTCTCTAGTTCAACTTGGAACATAGCATTTGGTAGTGCTTCTAGTACTGTACCTTGCATTTCTATTACATCATCTTTTGACATAAGGTAATCAACCCTCCTTAACAATGCCTTTAAGTTTTAGAAATCTTTTTATTTTTAAATCAGTACCTCTATCTTTTGATATGATAGATGCTTTAATCTCATCATCTACATCCTCTAAAACATTTATATGTTTTAAATTCTTTTTTTTAGGCATCTGAACTGTTTTAGTGCTCCCATTACTAAGAATTACATAATTATCACTTAAATGACCTATTATCACATATAAATGATTTTTATCTCTTCCTGTTTTTGAAAGAACCATTTTCCCAATTAAGTCATTGTTTTGCAAACTTTTCACCTCGATGATTACCTTAGCCATAAATCTACAAGCCACCTTTTGGTATCATGCGAATTTATAACTAAGCAACACTTATTTAATCAGTGTTAATATTTCGGGTCCATCTGGTAAAATTACAATAGTATTTTCGTAGTGTGCAGATAGACTTCCATCACTAGTTACTACAGTCCAGTCATCATTTAATGTTTTTACTTTATAGCTTCCTGAATTAACCATAGGTTCAATGGCTAAAGCCATTCCTTGAACCAACTTTGGACCTCTACCGGGTTTACCAAAGTTAGGTACATCTGGATCTTCGTGTACAACTCTACCTATACCGTGTCCTACGAAATCTCTTACTACAGCGAAACCTGAAGCTTCTATGTAGCTTTGTATTCCATGTGATATATCAGTAAGTCTGTTGCCAACCTTAGCATATTCTATGCCTTTAAAGAAACTTTGTTCAGTTACTTTAATTAACTTATTAGCTTCTTCACTAACATTTCCTACTGCAAATGTTCTTGCAGCATCTCCGTGAAAGCCATTAAGATAAGCGCCACAGTCTACACTAACTATATCTCCATCTTTTAATACATAACCTCCTGGGATCCCATGAACTACTTGCTCGTTAACAGATATACATAGTGAAGCTGGAAATCCATACAGCCCTTTAAATGAAGGCTTTGCTCCATGCTTAGTTATAAATTCTTCTGCTATCCTGTCTATTTCAGCAGTAGTTATTCCTGGTCTTACTTTTTCTTCAACTAGTAGTAGTGTTTCTGCTACTATTTTACCTGCTGATCTCATTAGATCAATCTCTTTGTTGTTTTTAATGATTATCATTATTCAACACTCCCTAAGATATTACAGATACCTTCGAATACTTCATTAATAGCTTTTGTTCCATCTACAATTGAAAGTAAGTTTCTTTCTTTATAAAAATCAATCAGTGGTTGTGTCTGTCTCTCATACACATCAAGTCTTTCAGATACAGTTTCTTCTGTATCATCTTTTCTTTGGATTATATCACTTCCACAAACATCGCATTTTCCTACAATAGCTGGTGGATTAAATTTTATATGATAGCTAGCTCCACATGATGGACAAACTCTTCTACCTGTCATTCTTTCTAATATAAATCCAGTAGGTACTTCAATTAGTAAAGCAGTATCAAGATTTTCATTTCTTTCTAAAAGAAATTCTTGAAGTGCTTCTGCTTGATTGACTGTTCTTGGGAAACCATCTAATAAGTAACCATTTTTACAGTCATCTTGTTGCAGTCTATCTTTTACCATATTAATAGTAACTTCATCTGGTACTAACTGTCCTTTATCGATGTGCTTCTTAGCTTCTACCCCTAATGGAGTGTTTTCAGAAATATTCTTTCTAAAAATATCCCCAGTAGAAATATGTGGTATTGAGTATCTATTACTAATTGATTTTGCCTGTGTTCCCTTTCCTGCTCCAGGAGGACCTAATAATACTATCTTCACGGGCATCATCTCCATTATTAATCTATTTTAAGAATCCTTGATAATGTCTCATTACTAATTGTGAGTCTAATTGTCTTGAAAAATCAAGTCCAACTCCAACCATAATTAATAATGATGTACCACCAAATTGAATTCCTTGTAATTGCGTATTTGAAATTAATATTGGTAGTATTGCTAGTAAAGCAGCGAATACTCCTCCAACTAATGATACTTTAGTAAGTACTTTTTCAAAATACTTTTCAGTTGCATCTCCCGGTCTAATTCCTGGTACAAATCCTGCTGACTTATGCAGATTTTCTGCCATTTCATCAGGCTTAAATGTAATTTGTGTATAGAACCAAGTGAAGAAAATAGTTAATAATGAATAAGCTACTGGATACATCCATGTTTTTTCATTAAAAATACTATACTTACTTGTAACCACACTTTGTACCCAAGTTGTATTCGGGAAAAATTCTGCAATTGTTTTAGGGAACATCATAACTGACATAGCAAAGATTATTGCTATAACAGCTGATCCAATTATACTTAAAGGTATGTGAGTGCTTTGCCCTCTCATAACTTTATTTCCAACAGCTTTACCAGCATATTGGACTGGAATTCTTCTTTCTGCTAATGAGAAGAATATTACTACTCCTAATAATGCAATTGCAAAAACTACAAATAGTAAAATTTCAATTATATCAATTTTCCCTTGATCCTTTAATGTAAATAATGACATTAAAGTTATAGGTAACTGAGATACTATATTCACGAATATTAATATGGATATACCATTTCCAAAACCTTTAGCTGTGATTTGATCACCTAACCACATACAGAATGTTGATCCTGCAACTAATGCTACTAATACAACAACCATTCCAGACCATTGCATTCCAACTGCTGCACCTTTTGCTGCAACCATGCTATATGTTCCAAAAGCAAGAACAAATCCTATAACTATTGATAATATTCTTGTTATCTTTTGTATCTTCTTTCTGCCTTCTTCACCCTCTTTAGAAAGTTGCTCTAAAGATGGTATTGCTATAGTCAATAATTGAACTATTATTGAGGCATTAATATATGGTGTTACACTTAAAGCAAATATACTAAATTGTCTAAACGCTCCACCAGATAACAAATCATAAAAACCAAATATAGTTCCACTGCTAGCTAAATCTTTTAAAACATTTGTGCTAATTCCAGGAACAGGAATATGCGTTCCTATCCTGAAAATTGCAACTAAAAATATAGTCCATATAAATCTCTTTCTTAATTCGGGAACCTTCCAGGCATTACGTAGGGTTGATAGCATACTAAATCACCTCAACTTTTCCTCCAGCTGCTTCTATCTTTTCAGCCGCTGATTTTGAGAACTTACATCCTTTAACAGTTAGGCTCTTCTCTAATGTTCCGTTTCCTAAAATCTTAACTCCATCTTTTACTTTGTTGATAACTCTTCTTTCAAGTAAAACTTCTGGTGTTATTTCTGTTCCATTTTCAAATATATTTAATCTGTCAACATTAATGCTAACATATTGCTTAGCAAATATATTTGTGAATCCTCTCTTAGGAAGTCTTCTGTATAATGGCATTTGACCGCCTTCAAATCCTGGTCTTACGCCACCGCCTGATCTAGCATTTTGGCCTTTTTCACCTTTTCCGGCATTTCTACCTAAACCTGAACCAGTACCTCTACCAACTCTCTTTGGAGCTTTCTTACTTCCTGCTGCTGGTTTTAATTCATGAAGTTTCATTACTCAATGCACCTCCTCTTATTAAACTTCTTCTACTTTTAGTAGATAGTCAACTTTGTTGATCATTCCTCTGATTTGAGGAGTTTCTTCATGTTCTACTGTCTTACCGATCTTTTTAAGTCCAAGGGCATGTGCAGTAGCAATATGGTCTTTCTTTCTTCCAATTAAACTCTTTACTAGAGTAACTTTAATTTTTGCCATTGCTTTTCCCTCCTAACCTAAAATTTCTTCTACAGTTTTGCCTCTTAATTTAGCTATATCTTCAGCTGTTCTTAAGCTTGCTAAACCGTTAATTGTAGCATTCACCATGTTTTTAGGATTGTTTGAACCTAATGACTTAGCTCTAACATCCTTTAATCCTGCTAATTCTAATACAGATCTTGCTGGACCTCCAGCGATAACTCCTGTACCTTCTTTAGCTGGCATTATAAGAACCTTACCAGTTCCGAATTTTCCATATATTTGATGAGGAACAGTTGTTCCAACTATTGCAACACTTACTAAATGTTTCTTAGCGTCTTCTATTCCTTTTTTAATTGCTTCTGGGATTTCTATTGACTTACCCATTCCAACGCCTACGTGTCCGTTTTCGTCACCTACAACTACTAAAGCGCTGAATCTGAAGTTTCTACCACCCTTAACAACCTTAGTTACTCTGTTTATGTTAACAACCTTTTCCTTAAGGTCTAGTGTGCTAGGATCGATTCTCATGTATTTCCCTCCTTGTTTATTAGAATTTTAAGCCTGCTTCTCTTGCAGCTTCAGCTAAAGTTTGAACTCTTCCGTGATATACGTATCCACCTCTATCGAATACAACTTCTGAAATTCCCTTTTCTAAAGCTTTCTTAGCTACTAATTCACCAACCATTTTAGCTGCTTCTTTGTTGCCACCTGATTTTGCATCGAATGCTTTATCTAAGCTTGAAGCTGAAACTAAAGTTACTGAATTTACATCATCTATAATTTGAGCATATATGTTTTTTTCACTTCTATATACTGAAAGTCTTGGTCTTTCAGGAGTACCAGAAATTTTCTTACGTACTCTTAGGTGACGTCTTTCTCTACTAGCTTTTCTGTCTACCTTTTTGAACATAAAGATTTCACTCCTTTCTATTATTTCTTACCAGTTTTACCTTCTTTACGTCTGATTACTTCGTTATCATATTTAATTCCTTTACCCTTATATGGTTCAGGTTTTCTCCATGATCTTATATCAGCCGCAGCTGCTCCAACCTTTTCCTTATCGATACCCTTAACAACAACTTTAGTTGCAGCTGGAGTTTCGAAAGTTACACCTTCGATTGGTTCTATTTCAACTGGATGTGAATATCCTAAGTTCATTACAAGCTTTTTACCTTGTAATTGAGCTCTGTAACCAACACCAATTAGTTCTAAGCTCTTTTCAAATCCTTTTTCAACTCCGATTATCATGTTATTGATTAACGCTCTAGTTAAACCATGAAGAGCTCTGTGCTCTTTTTGATCGCTAGGTCTAGTTACAACAACTTGGTTGTTTTCAACTGCTATATTCATGTCTTTATTCATAGCTTTAACAAGTTCGCCCTTTGGACCCTTAACTGAAACAACGTTATCTGCTGAAACAGCTACAGTTACGCCTGCAGGTATAGCTATAGGTAATCTACCTACTCTTGACATAATCGCACCTCCTGTTTTACTTGTTCTGATATATGTTAATCTAGTTACTTTCTACTTTGGAAATTACCAAACGTAGCAAACTACTTCTCCGCCTAATCCAGCTTTTCTTGCTTCTCTATCAACTAATAAACCTGATGAAGTTGATATTATAGCAATTCCTAGTCCGCTTAGTACCTTTGGAATTTCATCTTTCTTGCAGTAAACTCTTAGTCCTGGTTTAGATATTCTCTTTATACCAGTTATAACTCTTTCTTTATCTGCGCCATATTTAAGAGATATTCTTAACATTGGAACAACACCATCGTTATATTCCTCTAATTCTTTAATATATCCCTCTTGTAATAATATATTTGCAACAGCCTTCTTCATATTTGATGAAGGAACTTCTACTACTTCATGTCTTACAGCATTTGCATTTCTAATACGTGTTAGCAAATCTGCGATAGGATCTGTCATAACCATTTAATGTGCCTCCTTTCACTACATCAGTTTCTTACCAACTTGCTTTCTTACAACCAGGGATTTGACCCTTATAAGCAAGTTCTCTAAAACATATACGGCAAATACCGAACTTCTTTAATACTGAATGTGGTCTTCCACATATTCTGCATCTTGTATAAGCTCTTGTTTTATATTTAGGTTCTTTTTTCCACTTTTCAATAATAGCCTTACGTGCCACGGTTTTCCCTCCTTATTATTGAGCAAATGGCATACCAAGGAATCTTAATAATTCTCTTGCTTCTTCGTCAGTGTTAGCTGTTGTTACGAAGATAATATCCATTCCTCTAACCTTATCGATTTTATCGTATTCAATTTCTGGGAATATTAATTGCTCTTTTACTCCTAGTGAGTAGTTTCCTCTACCATCAAAAGCTTTGCTTGAAACTCCTCTGAAATCTCTAACTCTTGGAAGAGCAATAGCCATTAATTTATCAGCAAATTCATACATCTTTGCCTTTCTTAATGTAACCTTACATCCTAAAGCCATGTTTTCTCTTATCTTGAAGTTAGCAACTGATTTCTTTGCTCTAGTTAAGATTGGCTTTTGACCTGCAATTATGCTTAAATCATTAACTGCAGCTTCTAATATTTTTTGATTGTCCTTAGCTTCTCCAACTCCCATGTTGATAACTATTTTTTCAAGCTTTGGAACTTCCATTATATTTTTATATCCGAACTTTTCAATCATAGCTGGAATTACTTCTTTTTGATACTTCTCTTGAAGTCTTGTTGTCATAATTAGTACCTCCTTTCAGATTCTAGAATGTTTCTCCACACTTCTTACAAGCTCTAACCTTAGTACCGTCCTCTAAGATTTTGTTGCTAATTCTTGTAGCATTTTTGCATTTTGTGCAGTATAACATAACTTTTGAGCTGTATATAGCTCCTTCTCTTTCAATTATTCCGCCTTGAGCATTAGCTCTAGTTGGCTTTTGGTGCTTTTTAACTATATTAACTCCTTGAACAATAACTTTGCCTGTTTTAGGATATACTTTTAAAACTTCACCAGTTTTTCCTTTATCTTTACCTGAAACAACTACAACTGTGTCGTTCTTTCTAACATGTACCTTCAAATGAGACACCTCCTCTATTATAGAACTTCAGGTGCTAATGATAAAATCTTGTTAAATTCGTTATCTCTTAGCTCCCTAGCAACTGGTCCGAAGATACGAGTTCCTCTTGGTTGCTTATCATCCTTTATAATAACAGCTGCATTTTCATCAAACTTAATGTATGAACCATCAGCTCTTCTTAATCCTCTAACTGATCTAACTATAACAGCTTTTACAACGTCTCCTTTTTTAACAACTCCGCCTGGTGTTGCACTTTTAACGCTAGCAACTATTACATCTCCAATGTTACCGAACTTTCTCTTTGATCCGCCTAAAACTCTTATGCACATTATTTCCTTTGCACCTGAGTTATCTGCTACCTTTAGTAAGGTTTGTTGTTGTATCATTGAATTACCCTCCTTTCAGTCTTAAAGCCTATTTAGCTTTTTCAACTATTTCAACAAGTCTCCATCTCTTATCTTTAGATAATGGTCTAGTTTCCATAATTAAAACTCTATCATTCATTTTAGCTTCATTGTTTTCATCATGAGCTTTAAACTTAGTTGTTCTATTAACTGTCTTACCATATAATGGGTGTCTAACCTTAGTTTCAACAGCAACAACTATTGTCTTATCCATTTTATCTGAAACAACTCTACCTATTTTTTTCTTTCTTAATCCTCTTTCCATTAAGAGTTACCTCCTTTCAGATTTACTGCTCGAAAGCCCTGATCTCTTCTTCTCTTATGATGGTTTTGATTTGGGCTATAGATTTTTTTACTTCTCTTATTCTCATAGGATTTTCTAATTGACCTGTAGCTAATTGGAATCTTAAGTTGAATAACTCAGCCTTAAGGTCATTTAATTTAACCTTTAAATCTTGAGGATTATTTGCTCTTAATTCTTTTAATTCTCTAGCCTTCATTATTCTTCACCACCCATTTCCTCAAAATCTCTTCTTGTAACGAATTTACACTTTACAGGAAGCTTGTGTGATGCAAGTCTCATAGCTTCTCTTGCAACTTCTTCATTAACTCCTGATAGTTCGAATAAAACTCTACCAGGTTTAACTACTGCTACCCAATATTCTGGTGAACCTTTACCTGAACCCATTCTTGTTTCAGCTGGTTTCTCAGTTACTGGCTTATCTGGGAAAATCTTTATCCAAAGTTTTCCTCCTCTTCTGATATATCTGTTTATAGCAATTCTGGCAGATTCTATTTGATTACTAGTTATCCAACCACAAGTTGTAGCTTGAATACCAAAATCTCCGTATGCAAGGAAATTACCTCTTGTAGCTTTTCCTTTCATTCTACCACGTTGTACCTTACGATGCTTAACTCTCTTAGGCATTAACATGACTAATTCCTCCTTTCTTATGCGTTAACTTCTTCCTTCTTTTCAACTTTTTTAGTTGGAAGAACTTCTCCATTATAAACCCAAACTTTCACACCGATCTTTCCATAAGTTGTATCAGCTTCAGCAAATCCATAATCGATATCTGCTCTTAAAGTTTGTAGTGGAATTGTTCCTTCATGATATTGTTCAGTTCTAGCTATTTCAGCTCCACCTAATCTACCTGAGCAAGCTGTCTTAACACCTTTAGCTCCAAGTTTCATAGCTCTTTGGATGCTTTGTTTCATAGCTCTTCTAAATGATACTCTTTTTTCTAATTGTGCAGCTATATTTTCTGCCATTAATTGAGCATCTGCTTCAGCATTTTTAACTTCAACTATATTTATTAATAAGTTTTTGTTATCAGTTACTTTAGCTAATTTAGCTTTTAAAGCTTCTATTCCTGCTCCACCTTTTCCGATTATAACACCTGGTTTAGCAGTATATATATTTAACTTAACTCTCTTAGCAGCTCTTTCAATTTCAATCTTTGAAATACCAGCTGAGAAAAGTTCTTTCTTTACGAATTCTCTGATCTTGTTATCTTCTATTAGATTGTCTGCAAAGTTCTTCTTTGAAGCATACCACTTAGCATCCCAATCTTTGATAACTCCTACTCTAAGTCCGTGAGGATGTACTTTTTGACCCACTTGATTTCCCTCCTTCTTTCTAAGCTCTTTCTTTAACTACAAGTGTTATATTACTTGTTCTCTTGTTAATTCTAAATGCTTTTCCGTGATCCATTGGTCTAAATCTCTTTAATGTTGGACCTGCACCAACGAATGCTTCTGCTACATATAATCTTTCTACGTCCATTTCATGATTATTTTCTGCATTAGCAACAGCTGATTTTAAAACTTTATTTATAACAACAGCTGCATCTTTTGGAGTATATTGTAAAATAGCGAAAGCCTCTTGAATATTTTTTCCTCTTATTAAATCAAGAACTACTCCTACTTTTGTTGGAGACATTCTAACATATTTAGCTATAGCTCTAGCTTCCATTTATGTTCCTCCTTTCCGGGATTACTTTCTTTTTCTTGCTGCTTTTTCGTCATAATCGTGTCCTCTGTAAGTTCTTGTTAATGCGAACTCACCAAGCTTGTGTCCAACCATGTCTTCGCTAACGAAAACTGGAACATGCTTTCTTCCATCGTGAACAGCAATTGTATGACCAATCATTTGTGGGAATATTGTTGAACTTCTTGACCAAGTTTTAACAACCTTCTTATCTCCACTAGCATTCATTTCTTCAATTTTCTTTAAAAGTCCTTCATGTACAAAAGGCCCCTTTTTTGTTGATCTACTCACTATAATTTGCCTCCCTTCATAATCTATAGGCTGACAAGCCATGAAGAGAAATTTAGATTCTCTTCATACTACTTATCGTTTCTTCTCTTTATTATGAATCTGTCAGAATACTTCTTATTCTTTCTTGTCTTGTATCCAAGTGCTGGTTTACCCCATGGAGTAACTGGACTTGGTCTACCGATTGGTGATCTACCTTCACCACCACCGTGAGGGTGATCATTAGGGTTCATTACAGAACCTCTAACTGTAGGTCTCCATCCCATGTGTCTCTTTCTACCTGCTTTACCGATATTGATTATATCGTTAGTAGTATTTGATACAGTTCCGATTGTAGCTCTACATTCGATTCTTACATATCTCATTTCGCCTGAAGGTAATCTTAATGTTGCATAGTTTCCTTCTTTAGCCATTAATTGTGCTGTAGTACCAGCTGATCTTACCATTTGAGCACCCTTACCAACTTGTAACTCAACGTTGTGAA
This sequence comes from Clostridium sp. D46t1_190503_E9, assembly GCF_015555225.1. Classification (NCBI taxonomy): domain Bacteria; kingdom Bacillati; phylum Bacillota; class Clostridia; order Eubacteriales; family Clostridiaceae; genus Clostridium; species Clostridium sp. D46t1_190503_E9. Next base: position 49,638 of record NZ_JADNKB010000014.1, on the reverse strand, counting down.
CGAAAGTACCTACTGGTATGTTCTTTAATGGAAGAGCATTACCTGCTTTAATATCAGCGTCTGGTCCTGAAACTATAACATCTCCAACTTTTAATCCAACTGGAGCAATTATATATCTCTTTTCACCATCAGCATATACAACTAATGCAATGTATGCTGTTCTGTTTGGATCGTATTCTATTGTTGCAACCTTTGCAGGAACACCATCCTTATTTCTCTTGAAATCTATTATTCTATATTTTCTCTTAGCTCCACCACCGTGGTGTCTAACAGTTATTTTACCTTGAGCATTTCTACCACCAGTTTTGTTTAAAGAAACAAGAAGTGATTTTTCAGGTGTACTTGTTGTAATTTCTTCAAAAGTAGCCATTGTCATTTCTCTTCTTGATGGGGTAGTTGGTCTAAACTTTTTAACTGCCATGTAAATTCCCTCCTTACTTTAAGCTTCTCTGGTACTTATGTACCAATAATACGCTTTATTTGCGTTATTGCATTCCTTCAAAGAATTCTATATTCTTGCTGTCTGCTGTTAAAGTGATAACAGCCTTCTTGAAGTCTGCTCTCTTTCCTACATGTACGCCCATTCTCTTTGTTTTTCCCATAGTTCTTATTGTTTGAACTTTTTCAACCTTAACGCCGAAGATTTCTTCTACAGCTTTCTTGATTTGAACCTTGTTTGCATTAATTTGAACTATGAAAGTGTACTTTTTGTCTGCCATAGCAGTCATACTCTTTTCAGTGATAACAGGCTTTCTTATTATATCATAGCTTGTCATTATGCGTACACCTCCTCGATTTTTGATACAGCATCCTTAGTTATGATTAATTTCTCAAACTTTAATAAATCATAAACATTGATGTTGTTAACTGGCATGATTTGTACATCAGCAATATTTCTAGCTGATTTGTAAAGTACTTCATTTGATTCTCCAGTTACTATTAAAGTTTTCTTTGCATCAAATGCTTTTAAAACTTCAACCATTTTCTTAGTCTTTGGAGCTTCGAATGCTAATGTTTCTAACACTACCATTTGTCCGTCTTGAACCTTGCTAGTTAATGCAGATTTCATAGCTACTCTTCTCATGCTCTTTGGTACTGACATTCTATAGTCTCTTGGTTTTGGTGCGAATACTATACCACCTTTGATCCATTGTGGAGCTCTAATAGAACCTTGTCTTGCTCTACCAGTTCCCTTTTGTCTCCAAGGCTTGATTCCGCCTCCTCTAACCTCAGCTCTTGTCTTAGCTGATTGAGTTCCTTGTCTCTTGTTTGCTAATAAAGCAACAACAACTTGATGCATAGCATCAGTGTTAACTTCAACTCCGAACACATTATCATTTAATTGGATATCTCCAACTTGTTTTCCTTCTTGATTAAATAATCCTACTGTAGGCATCCTGTTTCCTCCTTTCTACAGAAATTAAGCTTTAACTGCGTTTCTTATTACTACTGTACCTTTGTTAGGTCCTGGGATACCACCCTTGATTAGTATTAAGTTCTTTTCAGCTATAACCTTAACTACTTCTAAGTTTAATACTGTTGTGTTAACAGCTCCCATATGTCCTGGCATATTCTTGTTCTTGAAAGTTCTTGATGGATCTGATGAAGCACCCATTGAACCTACTGCTCTGTGGAACTTAGAACCGTGACTCATTGGTCCTCTGTTAGCATTCCATCTCTTGATAACACCTTGGAATCCCTTACCTTTAGAAACTCCAGATACATCAATTTTATCTCCAGCTTCAAATAAATCAGCCTTTATTTCTTGACCAACTTCATAAGCTGAACAATCTTCTAATCTGAACTCTTTTAATTTTCTCTTTAATGAAACTCCTGCTTTAGCATAGTGTCCCTTCTTTGGCTTGTTAACTAACTTTTCTCTAACATCTCCAAAACCTACTTGTATTGCTTCATAACCATCTTTTTCGATAGTTTTCTTTTGAACAACAACACATGGGCCAGCTTCTACTACTGTTACAGGAACTACTTTTCCGTTTGCATCGAAAATTTGAGTCATTCCTATTTTCTTTCCTAATATAGCTTTTTTCATGTATTTACACCTCCTAAACGTATTAGCGGATTGTTTAACAATCATAACCGTTCAAACTGTTTATTTAATAAGTATTAACTATAGCTTTATTTCGATATCCACACCTGCTGGTAAGTTTAATCTCATTAATGCATCAACAGTCTTTGGTGATGGATTAACTATATCGATTAATCTCTTGTGTGTTCTGATTTCGAATTGCTCTCTTGAATCTTTGTATTTGTGAACAGCTCTTAATATAGTAACAACATCTTTTTCAGTTGGTAGTGGTACTGGACCTGCAACCTTAGCTCCTGTTGATTTTGCTGTTTCAACAATTTTTTCAGCTGATTGATCTAATATATTGTGATCAAAAGCCTTTAATCTGATTCTTATTTTTTGTTTTGACATCTTGGTTTCCCTCCTTTTCATGTACGCTTTACTTCTAACGCACAACAGCGGATGTTCTATAAACTGTTCCACGTGTTTCATACTTAATCACATGGCTTTACAAAACCCCTGTCGTTGGATTCTAGATCCTAACATACTCATCAAGAATTAACCCGGAAGTCCGGCAACCTCCTGACTCATCGCTGTTTGCTATACAACTTCTTTATTATACTATGTTTACATAGCCTTTTCAAGAGTTTTTTGGCCTTTTTTGATAAATTTTAAAGTATATTTAAGTGCTATCTTTAAAATATGATCTCTTTCGTAAATATATTTTATATTTGTTTTTACATTTTATCAACACATTTTTTCTTGTAATTTTTGGCGAACATTTTTCCTTATTATAATTCTTAACTAATTACAATATATTAATCATTTACAAGGAAATTTAAGTATATTCCTTGCTAATTGTTACTATATTAGTTTTCGTTATATTAATTTATTAAATATTAATTTATTAAATATTAAAGATATCAACTATAACTAGATACTTCATTTATTACTTCATATTGCGTATTTTTTTATTATATTTTTCTTTACTTAATAAAAAGAGAGCAAGGGCGTCCCCTTGCTCTCTGAATGTGATCACAGTTTTATTTTAATTTATATTATCTTATAGAAATTATTACTCGATTATGCTAGTAACAACTCCTGAACCTACAGTTCTTCCACCTTCTCTGATAGCGAATCTTAATCCTTCATCCATTGCTACTTGAGTGATTAATTCAACGTTCATGTCAATGTGGTCTCCTGGCATAACCATTTCCATTCCTTCTGGTAACTTGATTGAACCAGTAACGTCTGTTGTTCTGAAGTAGAATTGTGGTCTGTATCCATCAAAGAATGGAGTGTGTCTTCCACCTTCTTCTTTTTTAAGTACGTATACTTGACCTACGAATTTCTTGTGTGGCTTAACTGATCCAACTTTTGCTAAAACTTGACCTCTTTCGATGTCAGTTCTTTGAACTCCTCTTAAAAGAACTCCAACGTTGTCTCCAGCTTGCGCTTCGTCTAGTAACTTTCTGAACATTTCTATTCCTGTTACTACTACTTTTCTGCTTTCTTCTGATAATCCAACGATTTCTACTTCGTCTCCTACGTGAAGAACTCCTCTTTCAACTCTTCCTGTAGCAACTGTTCCTCTACCAGTGATTGTAAATACATCTTCTACTGGCATTAAGAATGGCTTATCTGTTGCTCTTTCTGGAGTTGGGATGTAGCTATCTACAGCTTCCATTAACTCAAGAATTGGAGCGATTGCTTTTTCATCTGTTGGGTTTTCTAATGCTTGTAAAGCTGAACCCTTTATTACTGGAATATCATCTCCTGGGAAGTTGTATTCTGATATTAATTCTCTAATTTCCATTTCAACTAATTTTAATAATTCTTCGTCGTCTACCATATCTGCCTTATTTAAGAAAACAACTATGTAGTCAACACCAACTCTTGATGCTAGTAGTATGTGTTCTCTTGTTTGAGGCATTGGACCGTCTGCTGCTGAACAAACTAAGATAGCTCCGTCCATTTGAGCAGCTCCTGTGATCATGTTCTTAACATAGTCAGCATGTCCTGGACAGTCAACGTGAGCATAGTGTCTGTTTTCTGTTTGGTACTCAACGTGTGCTGTATTGATAGTGATTCCTCTTTCTTTTTCTTCTGGAGCCTTATCAATTTCATCATATTTGAATGATTCTGCTAATCCTCTGTTTGCTAATACTGTTGTGATTGCAGCTGTTAAAGTTGTCTTACCGTGGTCAACGTGACCGATTGTTCCAATGTTTACGTGTGGTTTACTTCTTTCGAATTTTTGCTTTGCCATTGTAAAATCCTCCTTTATGGAAATTAATTATATGAACCTTCTTAGTTATTATATCTAATTTAGTTCGATTTTTCTATACTTATATAAATTTTCCTTATATTATTTAATAATACTTAAATTTATATTTTGTAATGTTGCTCATAGTTTAATTATGAGCAACATTCTTTATATTTATAACTAAAGTGAATTAGTTTCTTTCACTCTTAATTTTTTCTTGAACACTCTTAGGAACTTCTTCGAAGTGATCGAATACCATTGAATAAGTACCTCTACCTTGAGTTCTTGATCTTAAAGTAGTTGCATATCCAAACATTTCTGAAAGTGGAACCATAGCTCTGATAATTTGAGCTCCGTTTATAGCTTCCATACCTTCTATTCTTCCTCTTCTTGAGTTAAGATCTCCCATTACATCTCCCATGTATTCTTCTGGTACTGTAACTTCAACCTTTTCCATTGGCTCAAGTAATACTGGGTCTGCTTTTGTCATAGCATTCTTAAATGCCATAGAACCAGCAATCTTAAACGCCATTTCAGATGAGTCAACTTCATGGTATGAACCGTGAACTAACTTAACTTTGAAGTTAATAGTTTCGTATCCAGCTATAATACCATTTTTAGCTGCTTCTTGAATACCGTTATCTATAGCTGGAATATATTCTCTTGGAATAGCTCCTCCAACGATAGCATTTTCAAATACATATTCACCTTCAGTAGGTTCCATTTCAATCACACAGTGACCATATTGACCCTTACCACCTGATTGCTTAGCATATTTAGCTTCAGCTTTAACAGCTTTTCTAATTGTTTCTTTGTAAGCAACTTGAGGTGCTCCAACGTTACATTCAACTTTGAATTCTCTAGTTAATCTGTCAACGATGATTTCTAAGTGAAGTTCACCCATACCAGCAATTATTGTTTGACCAGTTTCTTGATCAGTATGAGTTCTGAAAGTAGGATCTTCTTCAGCAAGCTTAGCTAATGCTAATCCCATCTTTTCTTGACCAGCTTTTGTCTTTGGCTCTATAGCTACAGATATAACTGGTTCTGGGAATTCCATAGCTTCTAATATTATTGGATCGCTTTCTACACAAAGAGTATCTCCTGTTGTAGTATTCTTTAATCCAATAATTGCTCCTAATTCACCTGCTTCTAATGCTTCAACTTCTTCTCTTGAATTAGCGTGCATCTTAACAAGTCTTCCTATTCTTTCTTTCTTACCCTTTGTTGAGTTTAATACGTAAGTTCCACTTTGCATAACTCCTGAATAAATTCTAGTGAATGCAAGCTTTCCAACGAATGGGTCAGTAGCTATCTTAAATGCTAAAGCTGACATTGGAGCTTCATCTGAAGCTTCTCTTGAATCTTCTTCACCTTCTAAAGATATACCTTTAACTGCAGGAATATCTAAAGGTGATGGAAGGAATGCAACAACTCCATCGATCATTTGTTGAACACCTTTATTCTTGTAAGATGAACCACAGATACATGGAACTATTTCATTAGCTATAGTAGCTTTTCTTAACCCAGTCATTAACTCTTCTACAGTTAATTCTTCACCTTCAAGGTATTTTTCCATTAATTCTTCGTTAGTTTCAGCTATAGCTTCAATCATAGCCATTCTGTATTCTTCAGCTTGATCAGCTAAATCTGCTGGAATTTCTTCTTCTCTAACATCTTTTCCTAGATCATCATAGAACATAATAGCTTTATTAGTTATTAAATCTACCATTCCTTTGAATTGATCTTCTGATCCAACTGGAATTTGTATTGGAACTGCATTAGCTTTCAATCTATCTCTTACAGTGTTTATACATCTAAAGAAGTCTGCACCTGTAGCATCCATCTTATTAACGTATATCATTCTTGGTACACCGTATTTGTCCGCCTGTCTCCAAACAGTTTCAGTTTGAGGTTCAACCCCACTTTTTGCATCTAGAACTGTAACAGCTCCATCAAGAACTCTTAATGATCTTTCAACTTCAACTGTGAAGTCTACGTGACCTGGAGTATCTATAATATTTAATTCATGACCTTTCCATGAACATGTTGTAGCAGCAGAAGTAATTGTTATACCTCTTTCTTGTTCTTGAACCATCCAGTCCATTGTAGCTGCTCCTTCATGAACTTCTCCAATTTTGTGGCTTCTTCCAGTATAGAATAATATACGCTCAGTAGTTGTAGTTTTACCAGCATCTATGTGAGCCATTATTCCAAAGTTACGGAATTTGTCTAACGGATATTTTCTAGCCATTTGTATGTCCTCCTCTCAACGAGTAATTTTAGATTCGACAAAACTGCTTTGGCAGAAGCCAAAACAGTTTGTTTATTAGTATCTGTAATGAGCGAATGCTTTGTTTGCTTCAGCCATTTTATGAGTATCTTCTCTCTTCTTAACAGCTGCTCCAGTATTATTAGCTGCATCCATTAATTCTCCAGCTAATCTTTGAGCCATTACTTTTTCGCCTCTTTTTCTAGCAGCATCTAGCATCCATCTGATTCCTAGAGTCTGTCTTCTTTCTGGTCTTACTTCTATAGGAACTTGGTAGTTAGCACCACCTATTCTTCTAGCTTTAACCTCTAATAAAGGCATTACATTATTCATAGCTTCTTCAAATACTTCTAAAGCATCTTTACCTGTTTTTTGCGCCATTATTTCAAACGCGTCGTAGCATATTTTTTGTGCTACTCCTTTTTTACCATCTTCCATTACATTGTTTATTAACTTTGTAACAACTTTTGAGTTGTACATTGGATCTGGTAATACATCTCTCTTTGCGATATGTCCTTTTCTTGGCACTTTTCTTCCCTCCTTAACATAATAAATTTAAGTTCATTGGTACTCTGCAATTAAACATTGCCGTAAAGTGCTTTACTTCTTCATCTATATAAACTTAATTTATAAATCTATGTAAATGCTGAAGACAAGCACTAGCGTAGCTTATTATTTTAAACTACTTTTTTGCCTTCGGCTTTTTAGCACCGTACTTTGATCTTCCTTGCATTCTGTTAGCTACTCCAGCACAGTCAAGTGCTCCTCTTACGATATGGTATCTAACACCAGGAAGGTCCTTAACTCTACCACCTCTTATAAGAACAACACTGTGCTCTTGTAAGTTGTGTCCTACACCACCAATGTATGCAGTAACTTCGAATCCATTTGTAAGTCTTACTCTTGCTATTTTTCTTAAAGCTGAGTTAGGCTTCTTTGGAGTTGTTGTTTTAACAACTGTACAAACTCCTCTTCTTTGTGGACACTCGTTAAGTGCTGGTGCTGTTGACTTGTTGATAACAGTTTTTCTGCCTTTTCTAACTAATTGGCTAATAGTTGGCATTTTTTCACCTCCTGAAATTTTTTTATCTATATATCTAATATTTAAGATAAAAGCTTATTAATGAATTATTCTAAAGTTAGTACTGCTGATGCTTTAACATCTATACTACACATTTTTCCTAATTCTTTCATTGTGTCAATGTAAATAATTTTTACATTTTTTTCAATTGCTAAATCTGTTAATGATTTAGTCAAATTAATTTCTGCGTCTTTAGCTACATATAAAACAGTTCCAGTTCCATTTTTAATAGACTTAGTACATTGTTTTATACCTATTAATTTATTTCCTACAATGTTATCTATCATGAAATCACTCCCTATATAAAAGTTCATAGAGGCTCAGTTCATGACCTTGCCTCCATGAATTCATGTAGACAATTATATTGTAGTGTAGCTTTAAAATCACACAATTCGTATTTTATCATTTAAGCATACACATGTCAATAAAATTGCAATGTATTATTCAATTGATTCTAAAGTGTCATTTTCCACTAAAACGTCCTCAACATCTAGCTTTACATTCCTATATCTCATCATTCCAGTACCTGCTGGTATTAACTTACCAATAATAACATTTTCTTTCAGACCTACTAGAGGATCTATCTTTCCTTTAATAGCAGCCTCTGTAAGAACTCTTGTTGTTTCTTGGAATGATGCAGCTGATAGGAAACTATCTGTTGCTAATGCAGCCTTAGTTATACCAAGTAATGCTTGCTCGCCTTTAGCTTCTTCTCCACCAAATTCTCTTACTCTTGCATTTTCTTCTTCGAAGTCGAACATATCTATCATAGTTCCTGGTAATAGATCAGTATCTCCTGAATCTAGTACTTTAACTTTTCTAGTCATTTGTCTAACAACTACTTCTAAGTGCTTATCATTGATATCAACACCTTGAAGTCTATAAACTTTTTGAACTTCAGATAATAGATATTTTCTAGCTCCATCTATACCCTTAATTGCAGCTATATCATGAGGGTTTACTGAACCTTCAGTAATCTCATCCCCAGCTTCAATAGAGTCATCATCAGATACCTTTAGTCTTGAACCAAATGGTATTTCATAACTACGTTCTTCTCCATCGTTAGCCATTACAAATACAGTTCTCTTTTTCTTCGTTTCTTCAACTCTAACTGTACCAGTTATTTCACTTACTATAGCTAATCCTTTAGGTTTTCTAGCTTCGAATAATTCTTCAACTCTAGGAAGACCTTGTGTAATATCGGCTCCAACAACTCCCCCTGTATGGAATGTTCTCATCGTAAGCTGAGTTCCTGGTTCCCCGATTGATTGTGCTGCGATTATACCAACAGCTTCACCTATATTGATCTTTTGCGCTGTCGCCATGTTCATACCATAACACTTAGAACATACACCAACTTTACACTTACATGTAAATACAGATCTAATTTTTACTTTCTTAACACCTGCTGCTGCTACTTTTTCTGCAACATCAAGTTCCATATATTGATCAGCTTCTACCATAACTTCACCAGTTTCTGGATGAATTATTGGTTCAGCTGTATATCTACCATAAAGTCTTTCTGCTAATCCTTCAATCGCTTCATTACCTTCTTTAATTTCTGAAACATAGATACCTTCTGTTGTTCCACAATCTATTTCTCTTACGATAACATCTTGTGATACGTCAACTAGTCTTCTTGTTAAGTATCCAGAGTCAGCTGTCTTAAGAGCTGTATCGGCATTACCCTTTCTAGCTCCGTGAGTAGATATAAAGTACTCTACCACTTCAAGACCTTCTCTAAATGAAGCTCTGATTGGTAATTCTATAATCTTACCTGTTGGACTCGCCATAAGTCCTCTCATACCAGCTAATTGCTTAATCTGAGACTTAGATCCTCTGGCTCCAGAGTCGGCCATCATGAATATTGGATTAAATTTATCCAAACTATTCATAAGTGCATCCGCAACATCTTCTGTTGTTTTAGTCCATTTTTCAATAACTCTTTCATATCTTTCTTCTTCTGATATGAAACCTCTCTTATACATCTTTTCAATCTTATCAACAGTTTCATCTGCTTCTTTAAGTAGTGTATATTTTGCTTCTGGTACTATCATATCAGAAGCAGCTACTGTTACAGCTCCAATTGATGAATAGTGATAACCTAAAGCTTTGATTTTATCAAGCATTATTGATGTATTTGTTGGACCATGCACTGCATAGCATTTATCGATTATCTTACCTAATGACTTTTTAGTTATTAAGAAATCTACTTCTAAGTTGAATTCTTCATCTTTATTACTTCTATCTACAAAACCTAAGTCTTGAGGAATTGATTCATTAAAGATTATCTTACCAACTGTAGTTTTTATTATTCCTGATTTCTTTTCTCCATTAATTTCCTTAAACATTCTTACATTAATCTCAGCATGAATTGCTATTTCGCCTACTTCGTAAGCCATTATAGCTTCATCCTTTGAAGCAAAAACTTTACCTTCACCCTTAGCTCCAGTTTTATCCATAGTTAAATAATATGATCCTAATACCATATCTTGTGTAGGTACACAAACTGGTTTACCATCTGAAGGCTTCATTATATTTCCTGCTGCAAGCATTAAGAATCTTGCTTCTGCTTGTGCTTCAACTGATAATGGAACGTGAACCGCCATTTGGTCTCCATCGAAGTCAGCATTATACGCAGTACATACAAGTGGGTGTAGTTTTATAGCTCTACCTTCTACTAATATTGGTTGGAATGCTTGAATTCCTAATCTATGTAGAGTAGGAGCACGGTTTAGTAAAACTGGATGATCAGTAATTACTTCTTCAAGTACGTCCCATACTTGATTATTTACTCTTTCAACCATTCTTTTAGCACTCTTTATATTATGTGCTACTCCATCTTCAACTAACTTCTTCATTACAAATGGTTTAAATAACTCTAAAGCCATTTCTTTTGGAAGTCCGCATTGATACATCTTCAACTCAGGTCCTACAACGATAACTGATCTACCTGAGTAGTCAACTCTCTTACCAAGTAAGTTTTGTCTAAATCTACCTTGCTTACCTTTAAGCATATCTGATAATGATTTAAGTGGTCTATTTCCAGGTCCTGTAACAGGTCTTCCTCTTCTACCATTATCTATAAGTGCATCTACTGCTTCTTGAAGCATTCTCTTTTCATTTCTAACAATTATGTCTGGAGCACCTAGGTCTAAAAGCTTCTTCAATCTGTTATTTCTATTTATAACTCTTCTATATAAATCATTTAAGTCTGAAGTAGCAAATCTTCCCCCATCCAATTGAACCATCGGTCTTAAATCTGGTGGAATTACAGGTATAACATTAATAACCATCCATCTTGGATCATTACCTGATTTTCTAAAAGATTCAACAACTTCTAATCTTCTTATGATTCTAACTTTCTTTTGACCAGTACTTGTTTTTAATTCTTCTTTAAGCTCCTTAGATTGACCTTCTAAATCAATTTCTCCAAGTAGCTCTTGAACAGCTTCAGCTCCCATTCCAGCTATAAAGCTTTCTTCACCATATTTGTCAACAGCTTCTCTATATTCTTTTTCGTTAAGAAGTTGTTTCTTTAATAATGGTGTTTCTTTAGGATCTATTACTACATATGAAGCAAAGTATAATATTTTTTCTAAAGCTCTTGGTGACATATCTAAAAGTAATCCCATTCTTGATGGAATTCCCTTAAAGTACCAAATGTGAGAAACTGGGGCAGCCAGTTCAATATGCCCCATTCTTTCTCTTCTTACTTTAGCTTTTGTAACTTCAACTCCACATCTGTCACAAACTATTCCCTTATATCTAACTCTCTTGTATTTACCACAATGACATTCCCAATCTTTAATAGGTCCAAATATTCTTTCACAGAATAGACCGTCTCTTTCTGGTTTTAAAGTTCTATAGTTTATAGTTTCAGGTTTTTTAACTTCTCCTCTTGACCATTCTCTTATTTGGCTAGGTGAAGCTAAACCTATTTGTATAGCATCAAAATTATTCAATTCAAACAAGGGTATATCCTCCCTTCAAATTTAGTGTTCATCATTTACAAAATCATCAAGTTCTAAGTCTTCTTCATGGAATCCATCTAACGCAAAGTTATCAAACTCAACATCTTCATCAATTTCTTCCTCTGATATTGTATAACTATCATCTACATTAACATCTTCTGAAACAACATCTTCTGTTCCTTCAATGTTAACTTCTAAATCTTCCATATCTTCTTCTGCAAATTCTTTAAGTCTAACTTCTTCTTTTTCATCATTTAACACTTTTACATCTAAACATAAAGCTTGAAGTTCTTTAATTAGAACCTTAAATGATTCTGGAACTCCAGGTTCAGGTATGTTTTCACCTTTAACAATAGCTTCATATGTTTTAACTCTACCTACAACATCATCTGATTTAACAGTTAATATTTCTTGTAGTGTATGAGCTGCTCCATACGCTTCTAAAGCCCAAACTTCCATTTCTCCAAATCTTTGACCACCGAATTGTGCTTTACCACCAAGTGGTTGTTGAGTTACTAATGAGTATGGACCTGTTGATCTTGCATGGATCTTATCGTCAACTAAGTGAGCTAGCTTTAAGATATACATTATTCCAACAGTTACTTCATTATCAAAAGCTTCTCCTGTTCTACCATCATATAAAACAGTTTTTCCATTCGCATTGTATCCTGCTTTCTCTAAGCATTCTTCAATGTCTTTTTCAGTAGCACCATCAAATACAGGAGTAGCTATATGCCATCCTAATTGACTTGCTGCCCATCCCAAGTGAACCTCTAGTACCTGACCGATGTTCATACGTGATGGAACCCCTAATGGGTTTAAGCAAATTTGTAATGGTCTACCATCTGGTAAGAATGGCATATCTTCTTCTGGTAATACTCTTGAGATAACCCCTTTATTACCATGACGTCCTGCCATCTTATCTCCAACAGAGATTTTTCTCTTTTGAGCTATATAACATCTAACTAGTTCATTTACACCTGGGTTTAATTCATCACCGTTTTCTCTAGTAAATACTTTCACATCTACTATTATTCCAGCTTCCCCATGTGGTACTCTTAATGAAGTATCTCTTACTTCTCTAGCTTTCTCTCCAAATATAGCTCTTAATAATCTTTCTTCCGCTGTTAATTCAGTTTCTCCCTTAGGTGTAACTTTACCTACAAGGATATCACCTGATCTAACTTCAGCTCCGATTCTTATTATTCCTCTGTCATCTATATCCTTTAATGCATCTTCGCTTACGTTTGGAATATCTCTAGTTATTTCTTCAGGTCCTAGCTTTGTATCTCTAGCTTCACACTCATATTCTTCTATATGAATTGAAGTAAATACATCTTCTCTAACTAGTTCTTCAGAAATAAGCATAGCATCTTCGTAGTTATATCCTTCCCAAGTTATGAAGCCCATTCTAATGTTTTTACCTAATGCTATTTCCCCTAAATCAGTTGATGGACCATCAGCTAACACTTGGTTCTTAAACACTATTTCACCCTTATCTACTAAAGGTCTTTGGTTTATACATGTACCTTGGTTACTTCTCTTGAACTTAAGAAGATTATAAGTATCTATTCCGCCGTCTACATCTCTCTTAATTCTGATTTCATTAGAACTTACGTAAACTACCTTACCCGCATTTCTAGCCTTTGGAAGAACTCCAGAGTCTACTGCTGCTTTAAATTCTATTCCAGTACCAACTACTGGCGCTTGAGGTTTTAATAATGGAACCGCTTGACGTTGCATGTTTGATCCCATAAGAGCTCTTGAAGCATCGTCATTTTCAAGGAATGGTATCATAGCTGTAGCTACTGATACTATTTGTCTTGGTGATACATCTATTAAATCAACCTCATCAGCATTAACTACTAATATATCATGCTTACTTCTAACAGTAACTCTGCTATCAATAAACTTTCTATCTTCTCCAATAGGCTCTTTAGCTTGTGCTACAAGATATAAATCTTCCTCATCAGCTGTAAAGTATCTTATTTCGTCTGTAATTATACCTTTTTCTTTATCAATAACTCTATAAGGAGTTTCTATGAATCCATATTCATTAACTTTAGCATATGTAGCTAATGAGTTAATAAGACCTATATTGGGTCCTTCTGGAGTTTCTATAGGACACATTCTACCATAATGAGAATGGTGAACGTCTCTAACTTCGAAACCAGCTCTTTCTCTTGAAAGACCTCCTGGTCCTAAAGCTGACAATCTTCTCTTATGAGTTAATTCTGATAATGGATTTACCTGATCCATGAATTGTGATAATTGTGAACTACCAAAGAATTCTTTAATAGCAGCTGCAACAGGTCTTATGTTAATTAACATTTGAGGTGTTATAGCTTCTTGATCTTGAATAGTCATTCTTTCTTTAACTACTCTTTCCATTCTTGATAAACCAATTCTGAATTGATTTTGTAGTAATTCACCTACTGATCTTAATCTTCTATTTCCTAAGTGATCTATATCATCAACATAACCTACTGAATATGGTAATCCCAATTCGTAACTTATAGTTGCAAATATATCATCTCTTATTATATGTTTAGGAATAAGTCTATTTAAGTTTTTCTTTATTTCTTCTTTTATAGTGTCTTCATCATCATAGTTATCTAGTATCTCTTTTAATGTTGGATAGTGAACAAGTTCTCTGATATTTAAATCTTCTATATTAAATGATACAAAATTCTTAATATCAACAAAATGGTTACCAATTACTCTAACCACTCTATCCTCAACTAATATATCAACTGAGTTTATACCAACGTTTTGAATTTCCTCAGCAAGAGATCTACTAATCTTTTTACCTTGCTCTACCATAATTTCTCCTGTTTGAGGATTAACTATGTCTGTAGCTGCAACTTGGTTAACTAATCTTAAGTTTAAAGCTAACTTCTTATTAAACTTATATCTACCAACTCTTGATAAGTCATATCTCTTTGGATCAAAGAATAATGAATCTATAAGAGATATAGCGCTATCAACCGTAGGTGGTTCACCTGGTCTTAATCTTTTATATATCTCTAATAAAGCTTCTTCTTTAGTCTTAGTATTGTCTTTTTCTATTGTAGCTTTAAATCTTTCATCTTCTCCAAAATAGTCTAAAAGCTCTTGATCGCTTCCGAATCCCATAGCTCTTGCTAAAATAGATATAGGAAGTTTTCTTGTTTTATCTATTCTTACATAAATAATATCGTTAGAATCCGTTTCGTATTCTAACCATGCTCCTCTATTTGGAATAACTGTTGATGAATATAATTTTTCACCAGTTTTATCAACATTAAAACTGTAATAAACACCTGGTGACCTTACTAATTGGCTTACAATAACTCTTTCAGCACCATTTATGATGAAAGTTCCTTGCTCTGTCATTAATGGGAAGTCACCCATAAACACTTCTTGTTCTTTAATTTCTCCAGTTTCATTGTTTTGTAATCTTACAGAAACCTTTAGTGGTGCAGCATAAGTAGCATCTCTCTCTTTACACTTCTCCACTGAATACTTAATATTATCCATATCAAGCTTATAATCTACAAACTCAAGAACAAGATTTCCCGTAAAGTTTGTAATAGGATTAATGTCTTCAAAAACTTCATGAAGACCTTCCTTTAAAAACCATTGATATGAATCTAATTGTACCTCAATAAGATTTGGCATTTCAGTTACATCTTTAACTTTACCAAAACTCATTCTAGTTCTTTTTCCGACTTGGACAGGATGTACCATGAATTTTCACCCCTTGTATAAAACTAAAATAACCAAAAGCACACTTTCCCTAAGGACTTATGCTTTCGGATAGCATCACTTATTAGTATAACCATCTTTTGTTCGATTATACATTTTTTTCATATGAATATATACCTACCCATATTGAATAGTACATTAAATGATACTATCATACTATTCTTTTAATGTCAATTATTTTATTGTATAACTTATGTTAATCTATAATTTCCTACATTTCAAGTAGATTTTATATAAAACTATATAAAGTATCCCAGGAATCTGATATTTTATATAGTTTCATTTAGACAATTAAAAAGGTGCCTTTAACAGCACCTTTTTCAATTTAAAAGTTAATTACTTAACTTCTACTTCAGCTCCAACTTCAGCTAATTTAGCTTTCATGTCTTCAGCTTCTTCTTTTGATACGCCTTCTTTTAATGTCTTAGGAGCTCCATCAACTATTTCCTTAGCTTCTTTTAATCCTAATCCAGTTAATTCTCTAACAACTTTGATAACTTTGATCTTTTGTGATCCAGCGTTAGCTAAAACTACGTCAAATTCAGTCTTTTCTTCTGCAGCTGCAGCACCACCTGCAACAGCTCCTGCAACTGCTACTGGAGCAGCAGCACTTACACCAAATTCTTCTTCACAAGCTTTAACTAGCTCGTTTAATTCTAAAACAGTCATTTCTTTTATAGCTTGAATTATATCTTCTCTTGTCATTTTAATTGCACCTCCAAATTTTTATCAGTTATTATTCAGCTGATTCTGATTCTTTTTTTTCTTTAATTGCATTTAATAAGTATGCAACGTTTGATAATGGAGCTTTGAAGCTTCCAAGAAGTTTTGCGATAAGAACTTCTTTTGATGGTATTGTAGCAAGTTGTTCAACTTCTGCTTTATTATATAAAGTTCCTTCTACCATACCTGCTTTTAATTCTAATTTCTTGTGATCCTTAGCAAATGTATGTAATACTCTTGCTGGAGCAGTAGCATCTTCATATCCGAATGCTATAGAAACCGGTCCTTCTAAGTATGAATCAAGACCTTCAATTCCTAATTCCTTAGCAGCTAATGTTACAAGGTTATTCTTATAAACCTTATACTCAACACCTGCTTCTCTTAAATTTTTTCTTAAAGCTGTATCTTCTTCAACTGTTAAACCTTGATAGTCTGCTAAAACGATCGCTTGAGCTTTTTCTAATTTTTCCTTAATCTCAGCAACTTTAGCTTCTTTAATTTGTCTATTCTTGTTCATTACTGTGTGTCCACCTCCTCACAGTTTTTTAACTGCAAATTTATATTAAGAAAGGCCTTCCCATAGACATAGGAAGACCAAATAATTACTTACCTTGGTATTCCTCGGTAGGCAATTATTTAAACCTTTCGGCACCTACTGTCTTTGGAATCAGTATTCTCTTTAACAACAGATTATATTTTACAACATAACTTTCTGTTTGTCAATACTAATCTAAAACTTTTGTTGGGTTAACCTTTGCTCCAGGACCCATAGTGCTTGAAACAGATACTGACTTAACGTATTGTCCCTTAGCAGCTGCTGGTTTAGCCTTGATTAAAGCATCCATTAAAGCATGGAAGTTTTGTTGTAACTTCTCAACTCCAAATGATTTCTTTCCAATTGGGCAGTGAACTATAGCAGTTTTATCAACTCTATATTCAACTTTACCAGCTTTTATTTCAGCTATTGCCTTAGTAACATCAAATGTAACTGTTCCTGATTTTGGGTTTGGCATTAATCCTTTAGGTCCTAAAACTCTACCGATTCTACCTACAACACCCATCATATCTGGTGTAGCAACTACTACATCATAGTCAAACCAGTTTTCGCTTTGGATCTTTTGAACTAATTCTTCAGCTCCTACGAAATCTGCTCCAGCTTCTTGAGCTTCTTTAGCTTTTTCTCCCTTTGCAAACACTAAAACTCTTACAGTTCTACCTGTTCCATTTGGAAGAACAACAGCTCCTCTAACTTGTTGATCTGCATGTCTTGGGTCAACCCCTAATCTAACATGTAGTTCTATTGTTTCATCAAACTTTGCTTTTGCAGTCTTTACTGCTAAATCTAAAGCTTCAGATGGAGTGTATAATGCACTCTTATCTATTAATTTTGCGCTTTCAATATAATTCTTTCCCATAATATGCCTCCTTTGTGGTGTTAGCGGTTTTTACCTCCCACTTTTTTACGAATTACTCTTCAATAGTTACTCCCATACTTCTTGCAGTACCTTCGATCATGCTCATAGCAGTTTCGATTGTAGCTGCATTTAAGTCAGGCATCTTTAATTCAGCAATTTTTCTTACTTGATCCTTAGTTAACTTACCAACTTTAGTTCTGTTTGGAACTCCTGAACCACTTTCGATTCCTAATTCCTTCTTTATAAGAACTGCTGCTGGTGGAGTTTTTAGTATAAAACTAAAAGATCTATCTTGGTAAACTGTTATAACAACTGGAATTATTAATCCAGCTTGGTTAGCAGTCTTTGCATTGAACTCCTTACAGAATCCCATAATATTAACACCATGTTGACCTAATGCTGGTCCTACTGGTGGTGCTGGTGTCGCCTTACCTGCAGGAAGTTGAAGTTTGATCATTCCTGTTACTTTCTTAGCCATGTATTATTCCTCCTATACTGTGGTAATACGGACCTTAGTCCTCCCACTTTATTAAAACATTAGCTTATATTAAACTAATTTTTCAACTTGTGTAAATTCTAGTTCAGCTAGAGTTTCTCTACCGAACATATCAATTAATGCTTTTATTTTGCGCTTTTCTAGATTTATCTCTTGTATTATAGCTACAAATTCCCTTAAAGGACCAGAGATAACTCTTACGCTTTCCCCTACTTCTAAATCTATTTCTACAGGTGTTTCTTGAACTCCCATAGACTCAATTTCTTCATCTGTAAGGGGAACTGGTTTAGAAGCTGGGCCAACAAATCCTGTTACACCCCTAGTATTTCTAACCACATACCATGACTCATCTGTCATTAGCATCTTTACTAACACATATCCAGGAAACTTCTTTTTAAGAGAAATCTTTTGTTTCCCATCTTTTTCTTCTACAACCTCTTCCATAGGCACTTGAATGTCTTGAAGTAAGCTTTGAAGATTTCTATTTTCAATGGTTTTTTCAAGATTCGCTTTAACCTTGTTTTCGTAGCCTGAGTATGTGTGTACAACATACCATCTTGCTCTTTCGCTCATATTTTCTTATAGGTGATTAACACCTAAACCTCCTTATTTTAGTTTAAAAATGAATTCAAAGAGGTTTTGAAAAATATAATCTAACCCGCCCACTAATACTATATATATTAGCACAACTACGCCAACTGCAATTAACGCCTTTTTAGTGTCATTTTTAGAAGGCCAAGTTATTCTTTTAACTTCTGCCTTAACCTCTCTAAAAAACTTAAATATGCCACCTTTATTAGGTGAGTTCTTAGTTAAATTTACATTTTCCTTAACAGCCATTACTTCACATCCTTAATCTTTGTGAGTATGTGTCACTACTATATTAGCTAATTATTTAGTTTCTTTATGAAGTGTATGTTTTTTACAGAACTTGCAGTATTTATGCATTTCTAATCTGTCTGGGTTATTTTTCTTATTTTTCATTGAATTATAATTTCTTTGCTTACACTCTGTGCATGCTAAAGTTATCTTTACTCTCACAGTCTGCACCTCCAGTTTACCGTAAATAATATAAAACCTTACTACTTTATGTTAAATTAATTTCGTTAATTACCTAAACACATTATCATAAAACACGTATTATGTCAATATATATGCCTTTGTAAAGGACTAGGTAATGAAACCCAGTCCCTACATATATATTAAGAACTCATATTACTCGATTATGCTAGTAACAACTCCTGAACCTACAGTTCTTCCACCTTCTCTGATAGCGAATCTTAATCCTTCATCCATTGCTACTTGAGTGATTAATTCAACGTTCATGTCAATGTGGTCTCCTGGCATAACCATTTCCATTCCTTCTGGTAACTTGATTGAACCAGTAACGTCTGTTGTTCTGAAGTAGAATTGTGGTCTGTATCCATCAAAGAATGGAGTGTGTCTTCCACCTTCTTCTTTTTTAAGTACGTATACTTGACCTACGAATTTCTTGTGTGGCTTAACTGATCCAACTTTTGCTAAAACTTGACCTCTTTCGATGTCAGTTCTTTGAACTCCTCTTAAAAGAACTCCAACGTTGTCTCCAGCTTGCGCTTCGTCTAGTAACTTTCTGAACATTTCTATTCCTGTTACTACTACTTTTCTGCTTTCTTCTGATAATCCAACGATTTCTACTTCGTCTCCTACGTGAAGAACTCCTCTTTCAACTCTTCCTGTAGCAACTGTTCCTCTACCAGTGATTGTAAATACATCTTCTACTGGCATTAAGAATGGCTTATCTGTTGCTCTTTCTGGAGTTGGGATGTAGCTATCTACAGCTTCCATTAACTCAAGAATTGGAGCGATTGCTTTTTCATCTGTTGGGTTTTCTAATGCTTGTAAAGCTGAACCCTTTATTACTGGAATATCATCTCCTGGGAAGTTGTATTCTGATAATAATTCTCTAACTTCCATTTCAACTAATTCTAATAATTCTTCGTCGTCTACCATATCTGCCTTATTTAAGAAAACAACTATGTAGTCAACACCAACTCTTGATGCTAGTAGTATGTGTTCTCTTGTTTGAGGCATTGGACCGTCTGCTGCTGAACAAACTAAGATAGCTCCGTCCATTTGAGCAGCTCCTGTGATCATGTTCTTAACATAGTCAGCATGTCCTGGACAGTCAACGTGAGCATAGTGTCTGTTTTCTGTTTGGTACTCAACGTGTGCTGTATTGATAGTGATTCCTCTTTCTTTTTCTTCTGGAGCCTTATCAATTTCATCATATTTAAATGATTCTGCTAATCCTCTGTTTGCTAATACTGTTGTGATTGCAGCTGTTAAAGTTGTCTTACCGTGGTCAACGTGACCGATTGTTCCAATGTTTACGTGTGGTTTACTTCTTTCGAATTTTTGCTTTGCCATTGTAAAATCCTCCTTTAA